>CAKSIW010000025.1 GCA_934463175.1 uncultured Clostridia bacterium
CTCCATATTGATATTTTTATTATACATCATCTTGGAGGCTTCGTAAAGACTTTACACAAAATTCGGGGTTGACTCTTTTAATGGGCAGATAGCCAATTCCGGCTTTCTGCCCATTAGTATAATTATATATCCTGACCTGTTTAATTAAAACTCCACCGTTTCCTCCGGTTTTGTGAATGATGAAAATACTGCTTTTGCATTCTTGAAATAGAACACCTGCGTGTTTCCGTCATCGGGATCATAAAGGGCTTTAAGCTCCGGATATGCTTCAAGCATTGAAACTCTCGCCTCTCTGCGGTCGTCCTCAACAAGCTCGCCCGACACTCTGAGCCAGTCTCCGCCGTTCATCGCACAGATTTCAACATTCGGATTTTTCTTTATCTGCTCCGACACAGCTTTTTTCTTGCCCGTCTGAATATAGAGCCTGCCTTCAAAAATGTGAGCCGTTCCGAAAGGACGAACCTTGGGTTTGTCACCGTCAACCGTTGCCAAATAATAAGTTTTTGCATCTTTCAAAAATTTACATACTCTTTCCATAGTTTTTATCTCCTTATTCCTGTTAATTTATTTGTTATTTTTTGCAGCTTTAGGCTTTGTTAAACCAAAGCTATCCTCAATCATATTTTTAATATCATTATCCGGCACAGTTCCGTCAAGTATAATCGAATTCCAATGATACTTGTTCATATGGTATGCCGGGACAACTGATTTATAAGAGCTTCTCCACATATATGTAAGATTCGGATCACATTTAACATTGATCCAAATGCAGCCCATATGCTCATAAATTGCGGCAAACATCCTTTTATTGCCCTTATGACGCATTACAGTCCAGTTAAAATCGTGAAAAGGATAATCCTCATAAGTATTCTTTAATGACAAGCAATAATCTATTGCATCTTTTCTGGTTTTCATAATATCACCGCTTAAATTTCTTCTGTCTTATCAAAGACACCGCCGCTTATAGAATATATATCATCTATCGGTATTTTTGTTCCGTCATCCATAACAACTTCTCTTTCATACTCGTGCACTTTAACAATAACACCGCTTTTGGAAATATATGCACCGCCGGATTTCTTTTTATCCGAAACAAAATATGTTATAATAACCTCATACTCTTCATCCGCATTTTCAAGGTATGGCAATTTACCATTCAGCTTTTCAATTTCATATTCGTCAAGTTCTAACTTGGAATCTGTCTGCCTTGCTGTTTCGGCAATAGCATCTTCATATCCCGTTAGTGCCGCAAACGGTGCAAACTGAGCCTCGCGCAATATTTTATCCGGAAAGTCCTTTTCGATTTCAGGGTTTGGATATTGCATATTCAATATATCATTATACATAAACTCGCTCATACTGTATTCCTCACGCCTTGTGCCCGCCGATACTCCCGTTTCGTTCTATCGTTGTTGCTCCTTCCTGCAGATTGGTGCCCTTAATAATAGAATTTTTGCCGTATCGATGCTTTATATCAATAATTGCTTCTTGTATTCGTCTTTTCTTCTTTAGTTGATTTTCTTCTTTCTCACGCTTTACCTGTTCTCCATCATAATCTGTAAACAGATTTAACTGTTCATAGCTTTTATGGTCTTTAACACTGTCTTCCGGCACAATGTTATTTGCGGAAATTGTGACTCTCCTTATCAGCAAATCCTTTCCGACAATTTTATCATACAGCCTCAATACTGCTTCATCTATCAGTCTTGCAGATGATGTGTACCTGTCAATATTGGCTGTACCGTGTGCGTGTTTGGGTATTTGCCTGCCGTACATATCACTTGTGATCTCACCCTTATACTTTCTGCTTATTTCAGGATTGGTCAAGTTTTCTCTGTCATACCCAATCGTCAATACTATTTGATTTGTCACGAGATGTTTTTCGACCAAATCAAGTGCCAAAAGCTCGAGCATTTCCCACACTATAATCCTTGCCTTGTCAAAATCATACGGGTACTGCAGAACCTGCCCTGTGCTGATGCTTTTGTTCTCGGGAGTATACGCTTTTGCCTCGGCAATGGTGCAAGGCTCATATCCCCAAGCGTGATCGACAAGCATTTTTGCGTTTATTCCAAAAAGCTTTTTAAGTTTCTTTCTGCCATATAGTACGGCCTTCAACGCTCTTCGCTTTTCTGAGTGCATTAATAGCGACTGCAGCGGGCTCGCACATCGCCGCCTCTCGCAGTGACACATTGTCCGGAATCGGCAGGAGATTCTCCTTTTTCACGTTCAGCCTGACTTTTCATAAAAGATTTTATCCTTTGAACCCTCGTTTATCACTTCATCAACAGAAGTCTCTTTCTCGCATATTTCCTTATTAAAATATATTTGTAAAATTCTATTTCAAACAAAGATGCTGTAGTAAAAATAGATTTACTACAGCCCTTTTATTTAAATAACTTTGCTATTTTTTTTATTAATCAATATCTTTTATTTCACCAACTGCTGTTTTCACAAATGCTTCTGCACTTGGGTGAGACATCAAATAAGCATTAATGCAACATCACCAGTTTTTCTCCGGACTATTTAAAGAGAATTACCAACGGATAATCCTTTATCGGTATGTGCAAAAGCTTTATTGAATTGTCCCCAACCGTTTCAATCATATCATCAGGCAGTGTATATACATCGCCTGTGTATAAATCTGCTATCCTTATATCCTCTTTTTTCGCAGCAATCTCAAATGTAATTGTCCCTTCAAATGTATTCGTCAAAAGGCTTTCCGGTTTCCAATATGCAAATGCATATTCACCGTTATCAAGCTTGAAACCGCCCGATATAATTTCTTTATAACCGGTATCCATTCCGTTTACTCTATGAGATTCAGAACACTGTGTGCGAATCGGAAGCTTTATGTGCTTGCAGTTATCCGAGAACAGCGCACATATATTCTGAAGTGCATAAAACGAGTCCTTTGGCTTGTATTCACCAATAGCGTTTCCTTCTTCATCAAATTGTGCACTTAATACCCCAAAATATCCGTAATCCTTATATGATTCAACATCTCCCGCTTTTCCTCGGAGAGCCTCTTTCATGTCCATGCATGAGAAATACGAACAAAATTCTACCTCAGACATTAAATCTATCATTGTTTGTCTCAATATCTGTTTTGCTTGTCTTGCAGGTGTCCAGGCATATCCTTTTAAAGCTCCCTTGCCATCGCTTCGTGATTGAGAGCCTGTTTCTCCTTGGATAAGCTTTATTTTGGGGTTGAACATATTTACAACGCCCCTTAAAACATCTAAAACCTCAAAAGAGAAATAATCATCATCAGTGTATTTATGGAAAGATAACGCATCAATCCAATCTCCCATTCCTGCCTTAAAAGCATCACTCAGAAAATTAATAAAATCATGGCACAATGCGCCGCCGATTATCTCGCATTCTGTATCAACTTCACGAATAGCCTTTGCCGTTGCAACGGTAAAGGTTCCAAGCTCTGTTCCTGATGCACCATGTTTCCAACACCATACGCCGTCAGGCTCATTCCACACCTCATAATGTGAAATTCTGCCTTTATATCTTTTTACCAATGCTTTTACATAATTTGACCAGCCCTCTTTTTCCTCGTCGGTGAATATAGGCGGACACCCTACCGCACCATACACCTCCTTTGCACTTTCAGTATACAGGTCATTACCGTAACAAAGACATACCCACGGCTTTATCCCCCTTTTCAGCAAATTGTCAACAATATCGTCAAACCACTCGAAATCATAAACACCCTTTTCTCGTTCTGTCTTTTGCCAGCCGGCTTGAATTCTTGCCCATTTAACGCCGATTTCACACATTCTGTCATAGGCTTTGTGGGGATCAAAAGCATCCCTGTCAAGCTTTTCAAATCCAATTCCCAATCTTGAACGGTTGATATCCAACGAACTTTTTGCTTTGATCTTTCCTGCCTTAATTAATCTTTCCATGAAAAACTCTCCTTCAAACTTTTGGTAGTGTCAAATTGACACCCCATTTTTTTATTTTAAATTTCTTTAAAATCATTATTTTATGAGGTTTTTGCTTTTTTTGCATAAAAATATAGCAATAACCTCCCTTTTGCTGTATAATTGAGTTACACGCATCAATTAAATAAACAGTCCAAAAGGAGACTATTGTTATGCACTCTATTATACACTATTTACTGATACAAAATCAATACCTTTTGCAAATTATTTCGTATCTTTGCAAATTTATTTGTAAATACATCCCTCTTAAGCAGTGGATTTTTGACGATTCTCATTCACCTAAGTATCAAAAGTTCAAGGTTGATGAGCCTCCGTTAATCATCCGGCGTGAGATTTGGCATTACAAAGACTTTATTAAATATATCAAGTGGCGTTACAATTACGATATTAAGCCTGTTAAACGCCGCTCTGTTTGTGATATTCCCGATGATGCTATCTGTCCCTATTGTCATGCACCTAAGGACTATCTTTACAAGAACAATGGCTCCCACAAACAGCTTATGTGTAAAGTCTGCGGCAGAACCTCTCTGTCTGACGCCCATTCTTTTTCAAATAGGATTGTTTTACGCTGTCCTCACTGCTCACATTCTCTCGTTCAAAAGAAAGACCGCAAGCATTTCATTATTCATAAGTGCGTTAGTCCTAAGTGTCCTTTCTATCTGCATAACCTCAAAAAGGTTGATAAAGAACATCTTTCTGAGCCTTACGGTAAGAACAGGTACAAGCTGCATTATATCTATCGTGAGTTCACTGTTGACTTCTTTAAGATGGATATTTCTTCTCTTCCAAAGAACGCTTCATCTTTGCGTTTTTCAAAACATAGTGCCTATATCATGTCTCTGTGCCTGACCATGCATGTCAATCTCGGTTTATCACTAAGAAAGACCGCCCATGCTCTTAAAGACCTATACAATGTCAATATATCTCATCAACAGGTTGCTAACTATGCAAAAACCGCCGCTCTCGTTATTAAACCTTTCGTTGATAACTACGATTATGAACCTTCCGCTACCATGACCGCCGATGAAACCTACATTAAGGTACGAGGGGTTAAAGGTTACATTTGGTTTATCATGGATGCTGTAAAACGCACTATTCTTGGCTATCAGGTATCAGACAACCGCGGTGTAGGTCCTTGTATCCTTGCTATGCGTATGGCTTTCCGTAACTTTAAAGAAAAATTACCGGAAGGCTTTAAAATCATTGCTGACGGTTACAGTGCCTATCCTTTAGCAGCTCAACAGTTCTTCATCAAGTACGGCGAAAAGTTTAAGTTTGATATTACTCAAGTTATCGGTCTTACCAATGATGACGAAGTATCAAAGGAATTTCGTCCTTACAAGCAGATTGTCGAACGACTGAATCGTACATTCAAAGCATCATATTGTGTTAAATGTGGTTATGATAATTTTGAAGGTGCCAATTACAGTCTTGCTTTATGGGTTGCATATTACAACTTTTTGCGTCCTCACAGTATCACAAACTACAGTGTTTTAAACAAAGTAGATATTCTTGATAATGCCGATACTATGCCGGATAAATGGCTGCTGCTTATTTACTTGGGGCAGAAAACCATATTGAACCTTCAAAACATTAAAGCCGAAGGCTAATCTGTTCTTAGATTTTGAACCTGAGGCAAAAGCAGTCACAAACCGTAAGGTTTGCTTGCCCTTTACAGTGTGGCGAATAAATGCTACACTGTTATTTGCGACGGCAAAATCTAATCTGTTCTTGAGTTTTTCACCGTCGGCAACTTCGCTGCAGCATTCATTCGACTAAGCTGTCAAGGGTGACGGACGTTTTTTCTTAAACATCGGTTTTCATATCCTACTTTACACTATCAAACTTTTACTTATAGTAAGAATACTTTAATGCTACCATACAGTTAAATTTTGATTTTCTTGCATCATACTTTCAATAATGAAATAGTCCCCTATCGGTGAATATATATGTCCGCCGTTCTGTTCTGACAAAATCCCCATTACATTCGGATCATTGTTTATATACTGCTTCAAATTATCACGGATAATTTTTTTATATTTACTGAGCTTTGTGTTGCTTTTGATTTTCTCTATTTCAATCAGGGCACACAAAACAACCGCTGATGCTGATGTGTCTGCTGCTTTTTCTTCATCATCGGGAAGTCTGAAGTCCCAAACAGGGATTTTACCGTTACATTCTTTCATAAATTTATCAAGTAATGCAAATGATATATCTAAATATTCAGGCTTTTTTGTGTATCTGTATGCAATGGCAAATCCATATATCGCCCACGCAGCGCCTCGAGCCCAATAACTTCCGCACGAGTATCCGCAATAATTTGCCTCGCCTACAGGCATACCGGTTTCTTCTGAAAACCTAAACGCATGATTTACAGAATAATCACCTCGAACAAAACATTTAAGAGTTGTGTCTGCATGAGCAATTGCAATCCTTTTATAATACGGGTGACCACTTGTCTTGCTTGCCCAGAACAAGAGAGGAATATTCATCATACTGTCAATTATTGCAAGTCCTTCGCTTTCGGTAAAGAAGTGATCATTTGCAAGGTTTTCATCAACATATTCGGGAATTTTGTTATCCATTCTGCCCCACGCCTTTATGTAACGCCCTTTTGGATCAAAACGCATTGCAAGAACCTCAGCCGCCCTTATCGCCAGATTTTTATACTTTTCATCACCTGTTATATTATATAGCATCACCGCATAAGGAGAATATAAAAATCCGAGATCGTGCATGGTTTCAAGCGGAATATCAAAAACCTTTTCCCGATATTCCTCATAAAACTGTTCTGCCCACTCTAAATATTCCTTTTTTCCGGTTTGCTTATATGCCCAGAGAGCTATGCCGGTGTGAAAGCTTTGTGTCCAACTGAAAATATGTCCGATTTTTATGGCTTTTTCTCTGTTTTCGACATAGTTGCCACCGCTGCATCCTGCAAAATTTCTTAACTCTGAGCCAATTTTTTTTATATTATTTTCTATTTTATTTATTAGTATTTCGTGTATTCCTGTCATTTTCCCCTCACATAGTTGTTTTATGATTATTTAACTTCATCAAAAACTCTTACATAGTCAACCGTGAAACTATCATGAGTAACAACATCTTTGTCTGAAACATTTGCCGCAAATCCCGGTATTTCTCTTCTCCAGCCTTTACATTCTGTTCCGATGAGAATAAACTGTTCCATATCCGATACAGCCTCTTTAAGCTTTGGTCCGCTTTGCTTTCCGTCAACATAGAAGGTGTATCCGTCCTTTTCCCAATGAACGGCAAAGGTATGATATCCATCGTCTGTTTTTTCAAGCTTTATATTATCTTTTTCATCGGCATATCTTTTTTCACCCATTGTGTTCTCAAATTCGTGGTCCTCGCCATATCCGTTCCAATGAATAAAGTGCGGAACAATCTGATTTGGTGTAAAACTTTCCATGATATCAACCTCAACTCCCGAAATTTTCGGATTAAGCGTTGAACCGATAATTGGCGACTGCAACCAGAATGCCGACCACCATACATCTTTTTGCTGCATTTTACATCTTACCTCATAATATCCGTATTTGTGCATAAATTTCGGTTTTGATATCGGCGCAATAGGCCAATCACTGTGTGAGGACGGTCTGTCCATAAAGTTTTCGCCTGTTTGCAACTGGGAAGAATAATATTTTCCATCTTTTTCAACTATATTAAAGACAATATTGCCTTTTCCGTCAAGCTTTGCCGCATTCTCAACAAATGTTTTATGTTCATGATGAAACAAATGATGCCGGAAGCTCCATTTTGTCATATCAAGCTCTTCTCCGTCAAATTCGTCACTCCATACAAGATTCCATTTTATGCCTTCAGGCAAAAAACTGCTTACATGATTTTCAACTTTATATTCGAACACTATTTTTCGCTCCTTTTACATTAATAATTATATTCGATATAAGGCTTGTTGTTTTTCACTTTCCAATCAAAGCCTTTTGGTGCATTAATCTTTGTTTCAATTCCATCTTTTGTTTTTTCATATTCTTCGCATATGGCCGCATCAGCAGTCTGAATAAAAAAACCGCCGTTAAAGTCTACCTTTATATCTTGCCCGGAGGTAAGCTTTAAAACAAACCCGCCTGAAGAATCCGATGTGTCTTTTAATATACTTTTGATTATGCTTTCGTTCGCCGGCATAGTTTCAATAACAGTTGCAATAATCGTTTCACCTGCTTTTCCCGGACAACTTATATGTATATCTGTTTTAGGATAGCGTCTTCCGACAATAGACGGTGCAATCCACCCAAATGTCTGATTTATCTCCGCACAGTGTCTTTCATAAGTAAATTCGCATTCACCAAAGGTATATACTCTTATGTTGGGGGAATTTGCCTTTTTCGTGTATATTGTATCATCATTTATATATATTTCGTCCTCCGAAAAGCCTGACGCTGTCCATTCTACACCGCTGACATCGTGCTTTATACCCTCCGGCATTATGCCCCATATCTGAGTGTAAATGTGAGGCTTGTCACTTTTTAATGTGTCAAACACAAAATAAAGTCCACTCTGCTTGTGATAAACAATCTGTCGTTTGTGAGATACATCATTAACCGTTTCATAAGCATCCGCATATATCCCCTCTGTATACACAAATGCATCAGAATTGTGCCATTTATTTTCCAAAGCATTGCTGAATATCCTTTCAACCGGTCTGCCGCCATTTTCAAGTCTTGATTGGGATTTTCCGTCAACAATAACTGTATTGCTTCCGAAACTGCTTTTTCTGTATAAATCAATGTCTCCGATAATGTCTGTCTGGTCTTTCGGACAATGACCGCGAATACCGTAACTTGATGCACCTGCACTTACGAGCATTGCCTTTCCATAGGCAAAAAGCTGAATACTGTTAATATTTTCTGCCGCATGCCCCTTCCCCTCTCTTGGGGAATAAAAAAACAAATATCTTGAATCAAGTGATAAGTCATCTCTTATAATTGCCTGTCCGCTGTAAGGAAAGTAGACCGATCCTATCGCCTTATCTCCACAAAGCTTGTGATAATACAACATTTCTGTGTTTTCAGAATTTATACATAGATACTGTCCGAGTAACTTCGGATATACCTTTTCTACAAATTCGCAACGCTCTGATTTATCCGGCGGATATACACATCCGTCTGTCCCGCTTGCGGGCATTGTTCCGGTTGGAAGCATAGTGGCATAAAACATCATACACACCTTTTCCATACAGTCTGCCACTGTTTTGATAACATTCTTATCATCTATCCTGCCGATTACATTTTTACAATCACGCAAAGCATTTAGATTGTAATTAAACGATTGTTCAAGCATTGTTCCGTCAGGATATACCGTTTTCTCACACCATTCGGTTATCATTTGTGATGTGTCATCTTTTATTTTATTGCAAACAGTAAACGGACTGAAAATTTCTCGCATTAATAAAAGCCCGTCAATAACATAAAAATGTTGATTTGGAACACATTTTCTTGCGTCCTTTTGCATTGTGTAAAAATGCTCTGTCATAATAGAAATTGCCATTTTTGCAAGAAGTTCGGAAGAAAGTCTGTCCTCACCACCGCCTGCAACAATGCACCAAAGACAATATATAAAACTGTGTGCTCTCATACATGGAATAAATCCATTGCTCCATGCCCATGAAAGTGTTTTTACCTTTGACATATCCGTTATTTCATAATATTGTCTGTTTTCCAAAAAGAATTTTTCTAAAACCTCCAATACTCTGTCAAGGTATTTTCTTTCTCCTGTTCGGTAAAAATATGCCGCCACGCAAAGAATTTCTCTGCCGCTTGGAAAAAACACAACTTTTTCCTGTTCGCCATACCAAACAACCTCTTTATCGGTGTCCATAAGGCTTGGCATCATATCCTTAAATTTAGACGCATTAAAAAAAATGTCGGGTTTAATTTCTGTTTCCAAATCACTGTTTTTAAGATTATCAACAATCAAAGCTTTGAAATCTCCAAGTATTTTTTCGTAATCGCTTTCGGGATTTCTCCTTTCAAACCCATTGCATAGTTGTGTGATTGATTTTGCAATCACTTTTTTGTCTGTGTTTTTGTGTTCCACCGTCTTTCTGACAAAAACATTCTCTGAACTTAACTCAAAGTCTACACTGCAGATGTCCGCAAGAGGCATATCAGATGCAAGTCTGAAACCTGTTTCATAACAGTGGTAATCAGGATTTACAAAGCATACCGCATCGGTTGAAAAATCACTGTCTATTGCAACAGAGCCGCCCTTAAGCACAGCACCGAGGTTTTCGTCACAACTAAAGCACCACTCGCAAACATTTCCCGACATATCATAAAGTCCGTACAGATTTGGAAGCTTTTCACCAACAGGCTTTGTTCCAAAATCTTCAGAATCTCCAACACATCTTTGAACATATTTTTCCGCATCTTTTATATCATTTCCCCAAAAAAACCTTGTGTTTGCACCTGCACAGCAGGCGGCTGTCCACTCTTTTTCAGTGGGCAGCCTGTATCCGCCTGCCGTTATCTTTCTTACGATTTCGGAGGGATTTGGCTTTCCAAACTTAAAAACCTGTCCATTCAGAATATATACCGGTTCTGCACCGACATATTCAGAAAAGGCATTACAAAATTTTAAAGCAGAAAACCAATTCACGTCACCTGCAGGGATATTGTCTTTTCCGTATGCAATCTGCAAATCATATCCATGCTTGATTGCCCACAGATAAATAATATCATATTGTTTTTTTGTCACCGGGTACTTTGATATATAAAAATTACCAACCTGTACCATTTCTAAATTTCACCTTTTTACAAAACCTTATTCGCATACTGCAATATTTACAAATCTGAATACCGGTGCATCATTTGTCAGAACAAATTTGAATGTATGTTCATTTCCGTCAGCAGGAAGATTAATCGGATTTGATGTAGCCGAATAATACATTGACGAATTAAGAGTTGTAAGTGTTGAACTGCCTGCCTTTACACCGTCAATGTAATACTCAAATTCAACTGTATCATTTTTTTGGTTGCTTGTTAAGTACATAATCGCAAGCTTTGATGCAGTTGTCTTTATCTCAAAACCGCTGCCTTTTTTTGTAGATTGTCTTACACCGCTATATGCCCACGGATATTTAAATCTTGAAGCCGGTATTGTCAGGGACGGATTTTCTGTATTGGTATATTCCTCATTGTGTTCTGTCCATTCTCCAAAGTATGTTATTCTCGAGTCGTTTTGAAAAATCATTTTAAAATCATCAATTTTTTCTATGTATTGAAGCGGAATATTTGTATCAAATTTCTTAAAATAATTTTCCGGTCTTTCATTCAACGCTGAAACAATTGCCTCTGCAAAAAGCTCATATCCTGTTCCCAACGGATGAACATTTCCGTCCGGATAATAATATGTCAATGGGTTTCCTGTTTCTTCCATCTTAGAATTAAGATACGGTGTTATATCTACATATCCTACATTGTGATAGTCAGCAACCTCTTTATGAATGGCAACCGAGTTATCATAGTTGGTTTTACTTTGATCCGTAACCCACGGGCTTGGCGTAATAACAGAAATAATAATCGGCTGTTTTGAAAGCTTTTTAAGTCTGACAAACAGATTTTCCATACTTTCACGGACAGTGTTTTGTCCGTTTTCACTTCCGGTAACGCTTGCATCATTCACGGCAAACTCTATAAACACAACATCAGGATTTTTGCTTAACACATGATCATAAAATCTGTAATTTGCAAAATTTGACCTTGTTCCGCCAACACCTGCATTGTACAAATTAAGTGTCTTGTTCGGAAACTTTTCTTTAAAGTAATTAATTGCAACCTTATTGGGCCATTTTGAAATATTGGCAATCTCCCCGTCACCGTCATATGATGAGTCGCCCGCCGTTAAAGAACCTCCTATGCACAAGATATTCAAGTCGCCGCTATCAGCGCTTTTCGGATTCCCGTTTTCATCAAAAAGCATATCATATGCATACGATTTAAGATCTGCTGACGACGCCTTTCCAAGCGGAATAAGGCTTGTAATATCCTTCATGCAATAAGCCTTGATTTTTTTTGCGTTTTCGGGGATTGTCACATCGTTAATTTCACGTGTTTGGTTCGAACTTCCGTTAATTGAAACGTTGTAAAATGTAACATCTATGAGCTTGCCCTCTGCATCATAGAAAGCAATAATCGCATCGCTGTTTTCTTTAAGAAAAAGCGGGTTTTTTATTCTCGCTGTAATATCGGCAGAAGTGTCATCTGCAACAATGCTCGTATCAAACGAAATTATTTCATTTACTGTTGCGGTTTCAACAGTTGTATTTACGTTTTCACCTGCGTATGTAAGATTTATATTATACTGCTCAATATCATCTGTGAAATCGAATATGAACTTGTATTCACCTTTAATGTCAACCGATGTTTCATCAATAAATCCTATCTTTCCCGTTGTTTTGTGAGTGATTAAAATTCCAACTCTTTTATCACCGTCTGCTGTGGTGTAGCCGTCAAGTTTGCCTTTAAGTAAAACTCTTGTGTTGTATTTAAGAGCTTCTGACGTGTTGCCTGTTACTTCAGCATTTACGGCAAATGATGACATCAACATAACACAGGTCACTAAAAATAGAATCGTTTTTTTTAATAAAGCTTTCATATTATTCTCCTGTTTTTAACACATTATAAAGTATCTGGGCTGCCTCCGCACGGGTTATGAAGGCATCAGGTCTGAAACTTCCGTCTTCATATCCCGATAAAATGCCATTTGATTTAAGTGCATTTACTGCATCTTTTGCATAATCGGAAACTAAAGCCGCATCAGAGAATTGCTCCGTTGTATTTAACTCCATTTTTGAAGCCCTGTATATAATCACAGCAAAGTCCTGTCTTGTTATCGGGAGTCCCGCCCCAAAAACTCCGTCTGATATTCCGTTAATCAGCATATTCTTTACGGCAATGTTCAGATATGACTCGTACCATGCACCGCTTTCAACATCAGAAAAGGCAATATCCTCACCATCTGTGTTTTCCAAATTATAAGCAAGCACCAGCATCTTTACCGTTTCTTCTCTTGTCACATTTCCGTTTGGATTGAAACAGTTTTCGCCAACGCCGTTTATGATATCCCTTTGTGAAAGGAAGTTCACCGCATCGTAAACCCATTCCGCACCCTCTAAATCGGAAAATATAACAGCTCCCTCGGTTTTATTTCCGGCATTATTTTCGGGGGTTATAACTTTTGGCGGAATTCCGCTTGAAATTATACCGCTGCCGGAGCCACCTCCCGTGCTGCCGCCCGGCGGTTGTGAATTCACAGGCGGATTTTTTGCACATGACTCAATTACATTGCAAAGGTTTTCAAGTGTAAGTGTTGACCCTTCGTTGATTATCAGGCTGTTTGCATATTCTTTATCTGAAAGCGACAAGTATTTCGGAATATCCATACCCGAAAATTTTGCATTTTGGGTGGTAAGGATATTACTTATAAAGCCATACCCCGATCCTATATTGTTTTTTATGCCTTGCAGAATTATATTTTTTGCAACCGCTGATGAAAGCTTTGAAAAGCTGTCTGCGTTTGCATCTGCAACCCCTGTTGCAAAAGCCGCTTTTCCTGCCGAATTTAACCCATCTGTGTAAACATTGTACAACGAAGTTTCATTTTTAACATCGCTAAATAAGTCATAGATTTCTGTCATTTTATATTCATTTTTCTCATCAAAAAGGACATCTTTCTTTCCATCCTTAAACGCAGCAAGCACGCTGTATTTCAAAACGGCTTCATTCAGATTTTGAAGCGCTTCGCTTTCATCATCAAAACTGATTTTACCAGCCTCAGATATTAGCAGCTGTGCAAGCGTCGCCGTATTGACATTTGAGAACACTGTTTTCTCGTAAGCAAGAATTTTTTTGCCGCCGTTTAAATTTTTAATTAATTCATCAACGGTATATTCGTCCGTTTCATTTTTCCCGCAAACTTTTTTTGCCTCTTGAACCATAACTTCAAAAGGTGCAAAGTACACTTTTTCAAACGTATGTTCGTTGACGAGAACTGCCTGAATATCCCCGGCCGAAAGCGATGTCGTATCAAGCGTTATATCCGTGCGGAAATTGCCGTTCATATCCGGTTTTATAAGTTCATAATGCAAAATTTTTTCAGGCTTGTCAGTGTCATCGGGAATAAGAGTTATAATAAGGGGAATAATATTGCCCTTACAACCCTTTTTCTGGACCGATATTTTAGAATTTACAATATCAGTGATGCGCACACCAGTTTCTGACGCCGTAAGGCTTTCGTCATCTGCAGTTTTTATCTCGTTATATGAAATGATTGACTTATCGCTTGAGCTTATCAGCATACTGACAACTTTTTTTACCTCAAGTCCATGACTAAAGCTTTCTTTGTTTTCAACCTTCTCGCCTTTTGAAAGACTGACATCGATTTCTCTTGAATCAAGCATCATGTTGCCGTCACCATATATTGCAATAACAAGCTTGCCGGCTACACCATTTTCAATTTTGTTGTTACGGCACAGATACTTTATATCAAACTCATTACTTATAATATTCAGCAAGCTGTCAACAGGTTTTCCCGATACCTCTGCCCCTATATCCAAATCAAAAATGTTTGGCTCTGTCACAAAATAAAAATCAGGCACCGTGTAGTCTGTTTCTTTTTCAAACAATATGTTTTTTGAAAATTTAAAAATATACGTAGCTCCGTATTCACAACCGCCGTTTAATTTGATTGTAACGGTTTTTCCGTCCTCTGCAACAGAAGTTGTAAAATCATCAATACTTTGAGAATTTTTTGTTATCTTAATGTATTCTCTGGATTTTTCCATAAAATCAAACACATTAAGCTTTTCTTCAAGATTTACAACTATATCGGTATTTATCGGAACATTTTCTTCACCAAATGCAGGAGTCGTGTTTCCTGCAACAAATGTTTCGCATTTTGTGACGGCTATTTTATCAATATAGTTTGAGTTTGCATCACTGCTGTATGTATTCACGCTGAAAGCACCAAAGTTCAATCTGTCATCATTAACCTTCAGATACTGAACATCGTCTACGCCAAGCATCATTGTGTTGTCCAGAACCTGCACGCAAACACTGTATTTTTCGCCCGTTGTCGGTTTGTCCAGATTATAACTTGAGGTCTTGGAATCAATCAGACTGTCAGTCGTTCTTATTCTGCTCATTTTATCAAACATCGGCTTTGCCAATTTAAAAAAACGAAATCTGTAATATTCATTTGGTATTTCATTTCCGTCCTCGTCCTGTGGATAGGTGTTGTTTGCGATTGCACCGAATGCAGGCTGAAATCCAACGGGTGCGGCAGCCGCCGTATTAAATCCGACGCTGTTAGAATTGCGCATTGTAACAATGTCCTCGCCGCCACCGTAAAACGAATCATATTCAATGTTATAATTTATCAAATCGCCGACGTTTGGAATTGCCGGCGTCATCAAGCGGAACCATGCACCGCTGCCGTCAGCATTATATTTTGAGTTAGCACCGCCCGCTGATTTAAACCATCGGGTTTCCGTTCCGTCTGCCTCTTTTGCTGTCAAAGAACCTGAAAAGTTTGGCTTGCCCTCAATATCAGAAGCTGTCAGATAACGAATGACAAAAGATTTTTTAAAATCCTGTGAAAGCCCAAAGTCTTCACCCTTTAAAACAAGAGTGTACACCTCATCACGGTTAAAGGCTTGTGATGCAATTACCGTCAGTAAGTTTGGAAAGTTTGAATCAAACTCAGCGGACACTTCAACCTCTGTGCCGTAATGAAACAAAGATACTGCTTCATCAAGATTTGCAACAGACGGCACATCCTGAAATTCTACAAATATTCTGCATGAAGTCGCATTAAAAAACACGATACCGTCATCATCTGTTGCAAATGCGCACATACTGCACAAACAAAGTATACTAACAACCAAAAGCAATGTCGATATGCTTTTTTTCATAAATCTATTGTGCCACATTCTTGCGACCATTCCTTTCATATCAGTTGTTTTGCCGGAGCGTCTCGCCCCGGCTTTTTTCTACAACAACAAAACCCGGATTATTGATTAGCAGCTGCAGGTGTATATGTATATGTTTTGCATGATTCATAGGCTTTTAAGCTTTCCAATGTATCCCAGACAAAAATCTTTACAGTATCTGCACCGCTTACCGTTCCGATATCAAACGGAACTTTTGTTTCTGTTGATGCTGCAGCAGATGTCTGTGTGCATATCTGTGTATTTAAAAGCTTGAGTGATTCGCCGTCTTTTTCATAAGCGGCAACAACAATTTTTATCGGCTTTTCTGTTTTGAAGCTGTTAAGCACTGAGATTTCACCGCTTATATCACCGCTTATTGAATTTGTAATCGCTGTGCCGTCAGTTGTTGTTACTGAAGAAATTTTCAATTCTTCAGGTATTTCGTCTTCAATAAATTCAATTTTTGTGATTATAATATCTTTCATTCTGTCATTCCGGCTTGAATCAAACATGAATAACGGTGCGCCATCGGTGTAATTTGCAGAGTACACTACGCCGGAAATTTTATCATTTTTGCTTATACGAATATAATTTTTATTTGCCTCAATTTTGACATTATATTCTTCACCCGCTGCCGTAGGCAAATTGAACGATGCGCTGTATAGATTTGAATATCCGTCTGTTTCGCTTCCTAATGACGTACTGAAATTTTTTCTTACAACAGGCGAAAAATTGGCATTAAACTGAACCTCCCATGCGATATTATCGACTTTATCCAATCCACCGCCTCTATTTCCGGACTCCACAGCCAATCCGTTATATCTTTTTCCAAACCCTGTCTTATTTGAGTTATAAAGCTGCACTTTTTCTTTTGATAGATATTTATTGCTTGTTTGAGGGTCGCTGCAGATTGCAGTATATGAAATTGTGTAATCACTCCAGTTTTCAACCCCAACAACATTTGGATACATTTTCTGAAGCTTTGCTGTTTTTTCTTCCGCATTATATAAATCGGATCTAAGATTAGTTCCTGCCAATGTACGCACCCATTTGCAGTTATTCGGGTCAACTGTACCTCCCGCACTGCTGATAGGAGTGTTGGTGAAATCATCTTCGAAAAGCTTTACAACTTTAAATTTTGTTGTGTAATCGCTGCTTCTTCGTCTTTCAGAGTAAGTATCATTACAACCGTAACCTGCCTTTAAGGTTAATGTATATTCAGTGTCATATTTAAGATTTTCAGTAAGTGTTATCACGGCTGTATGGTTGTATGCTCCAAGAGATTCACCGTCTTTATCTTTCAAACCATTAATGGCTTTCCATTCATGTTGAAAATCTGTGATTTCGGTAGTTCCTTCTTTAAGTTCAATATAATTTTTTATATCATAACGAGCACTGCCGCCTTGAGGATTTTCAAATTGTATGATTATTGTATTTGAGTCCGCATTTACATAAAGAACACGCCAGTTTTCATCTGTATCTGTCGAAGCGGCGGAGCAAACCATAACCGCAAAAGAAAGTGTAACCAATAAAACAGCAATAAAAGCAACAAATTTGTTTGTTTTCATAATAAATTTTCCTTTCTATTTCTATTTTTATTTATTTTTCAAAAACGCATCAACCTGTGCCTGCACCTTTTCCTGAAGTCTTGAATAGCCTGCTTCTTCAAGTTCTTTTATAAAACTGTCATAATAATCATCAGGATTAACAGCACCAACAAACATCGGACCATACTTTTGATATATTGACTGAATTTGCGAAACCTCATTTACGACTTCCTGCTGATTAAGATTGAACCCAAGCAAAGGAGATTTTATCGCTCTGTTATTTTGTTCTTCGGTAACATCCCAGACATCATCCTGCTGACCTTCTTCAAGCAATGCGTGATACTGATTTCCGAAAGCCCACGCCTTTCTCGGTCTGTATCCGCCATCTAAATATGTAACCTTTCCCTCTTCATTAAGTTTGTAATGAACACCCTCTATACCGTAGCAAAGCAGATTGTAAAGTTCATCATTTTTGTTTACAAGATTTAAAAGCTGCAAGCATTTTTCAGCATGTTTTGTGTTGATAGAAAGACCGGTCATTGTAAGGTTTGCACTGCCTATCGAAAAATATTCGGGATTGAATGAAAATACCTCAAATTCGCTATTATACTGTGCGCTGAGGCTTTCTGCCGCTCCGGGTTTTGCGGTTGTCTGCGATACAATATATTTAAGCTGTTTAAAGTCTGCATCATCATTTCCCACTGTTGAAATATCAGGACGAATGTATCCCTTTTCATACCAGCTTCTTATTTTCTTCAAAGCTGCTTTATATTCAGGAAGTGTAAAGGATTTCATAATTTCTGTGCTTTTGCCGTCCTTCCTTATCGCAAGGCAGTTTTCAGGAACGCCTGGGATAAATTCACAGAATTTGTAAAGCCATGCAACAACACCGGGCTTTCCTCTGTAAACAAATTTATTGTCCCTGTCAGCAAGAGGTTTAATCTTTTCGAAAAACGCCTCCATATCGTCCATTTTGTTAATGGTTGATATGTCAAAACCACTTTCTTTTATATAGTCAGCCTGAACCATAAAACCGTTTGGTGCCGCCATTGTCTGCAAATTCGGAATTGCATATATCTCGCCGTTATATTTTGTGCTTTGCCATATGTATTCAGGCATTTCTGCCATTATGTCAGGTGCATTTTTTTTAAGCAAATCGCCAATCGGCAAAAGTCCCTCTCTTTTTACTGCGTCGGCATAAGGGTTGCAGTATCCGACAAAGCACATATCAAAATCAGCATTTGATGCCATAAACATTCTTATTTTCTCCTGATATGCCCCGTCATCAATAAATCTGAGTTCAAGCTTTGCACCAATTTCAGGTTCAATAATTGCATTTGCTTTTTCAACAACCATTCCAACATCTGCCTGTGCCTTGCCCGGCATACACCATACAATCGTCGGCACACCCTCCTCGGTGGCTGTATTATCCTTGCCGCAGCCCGACAAAACTGAACACAGCATAACGATTGTCAAGACAAGGGATATCCAACCAATAATCTTTTTCTTCATGACTAACATCCTCCTAAAATATTTATTATTAAAATTCATTATAAATAACAATTGCCGACTTGTTCTCTGTCCTTAAAACAACAGCTTTTGAACAATTTTCTCCGTATTCTTTAAATGTTCTCACACTCAATGAATCGCCCAATAAAACATCTGTATTTTTTTTATATACATTTACAACAACAGGTTTTTTTAGCTCATAGCTACCCACGATAAACTTAGGGTCATAGTCCGATATATCAGGCATTTGCGAAAAGTCCTGTGTTGAAACCTTTATATACCCATCTACATAGTTGTAAATCTGTCCTGATGTGATTTTCGGAACACCTATGTTCATTCTTCCCATTCCTTTTTTATATACAACAAGCTCGCCGTATTGAATCGTGTTAGAGTCTATGACACCTCTTTTCAGTGCTAGCGGATTTGTTTTTCCATCTACGCTTTCATCAAAATATCCTACTGTTCCGGGGATTGTTCCCTTTCTTCCTGACGGAAATGCCGCATTTGTTCCGTCCACATCATAGATATGCCAAATTCTGTCAACAATACTTTGTCCGTTAAGCCTATAATAAATTATATCCCCTGCTTCAAGTTCTTCTGTGACTTGTTCATTAAAGACTGTTGTCATATTTTCAAAAGCATCACTTGTCGCCGTCAAAGTAGCTTCGCCAACCACACCGTTGTTTGAAATCTTAACCGCCAGGATTTTGTAACATTCATTTCCGTCTGCATCAAGCGAACGTTCGATTTCCTTAACAATCGCAAAGTCACTTACACTTGCAGTATAAAGCGCCTCCGACATATCAATCTCTATAACTGCATACTGTGAAAGAGGTGATTCGGGCACGGTGGTATATGCCTTTATGTTGTTGTATGCAACGCTGTTGCTGAGCGGTATACCCATTTCGCCTGAAGGAACAAAAACATTGTACCTTTCAATATCCGATGTGTTTAAATTGTTTTTATCTATACAAATCACACGAGTAAACTTACTTTTCAAAAATGCTTTGTTTGCAACATTTGAGCCGTTGTAAACAAGACCCTTGCCTGCTGCAAGTCCGTAGTCATCCACTTTTGATGTGTCAACAATTGTATGCAATTTTGAAAGCTTTGTGTAAGGATCGCTTATCGGAAGCTCAATAGCTGAAATTTCGTTTTCTTCTGAGAGTCTGAACCGAATAATACCGCTATATCCCGTCAAGTTTGTCAACGCCTCTGTCGCTTTTACTGTGGTTTCAACTCCGTTTGTGTCGCTGTATTTAAGCTTTTCTTTAAGCTGATAAACGGGCATTTTCCCCGTGTCGGGCAGAAATAGCCTTGCATCAATCCTGTCCTCAAATGGCTTTGTACTTTTTGCCATATTGCACAATATTCCGATTGTGTAATCCGCTGATGCCGATGTCTTTATATCGCATATTTCGTTGAATTTGTTTAAGTAAAACGAATATGTATTGCCTGCAGTCGGTGCAACATAATCGGGCTGAGCCGCATAATCTTTGTCTATCTTATAGTCACCGTCATCTGTCGAAACGTAGCTGTGGCCGTTTTTGGTGTATGTTTTTGTTACCTTTAAATTGTCTTTATAGCTGTTTGATATATAAAGCTTGTAAACATTTTTTGTATTTGCAGATTTATATACCGTTCTGTTGGTATCGTCATAAATTCTTATATCAATTACATTTCCTGCAAAAATATCTTCAAAACCAGCCGGTAAACCGTCCCGGTTTAAAATAGTATATTCCGAATTATCAAATTTAAACGCATGACCGTCTGTGGTGTAGACAATTTTCATATCTCTTTCACAGCCGCTCACAACAAAGCTTTTATATGCTTCTATTCTTATGACATTGTATACTGATGAGTTTCCGCTTTTTATAAATTTGACCGTTCCTTTATCGTAGTTTAAAAAGCTGCTCCATATATATTCATTTAGCAATACACCGTTGAATATAACATAAGGATTTTCTTTAAAACTGATTTCTTTGTCTTTGTTATTTTGCGTAAATATAACTTTTCCGTTTGAAATAAAAGAAATATCAGAAAGATCAATTTCTATCTGCTCTGTTTTCGTACTTTTGTATACATATATCGCCATAAGTTCCTTGTTATAGTAAGCTTTTACCTCATCACCTATGCCGAATGCCTCGTTTTCCGCCATTGCTTTAAGTCTGAAGCCGTCAATTTCAATGTCATCTGATGCAATTCTTGTTTTTCCGTATATCGAGGTTATTCCATTGTCTGTAATAAATCCTTTTTTCACATCAAGCCCGATATACTTTTTCATAAAAGTATCGCCTTCATCATTTTCGTAAAGTGATTTTCCGTCGTTTATATAATTAATATGCGGAGTTTTTGTAAACAAAAGTTGAAAAAATATTTCCGAAACATTCTCAAGCGTAAGCTCTGTGTCAGGGTTTCCGCCTGAGATTATCCCCAGTCTGCGCGCAGCCTCTATATATCCATAGGGGTATCCTCCGCTTAGTTCCGCCACAACGTTAAATTCTAAAAAGTCTACAATAACCTTTATTGCTTCTCCCAGAATTACCGGATTTTCAGCACCAAAGCTTTCACTTGAATATCCTTTCATCAGCCCGACTGAGGAAACATATGAAATAGCGTTGTAATGATCGTGCTTTGTGTCAACATCAGAAAAAGTTACCGTTCCACCGATGTTTTCTTCACCGATGTTGTTTGCAAGTCTGTTGATGTTATACCACACTCTTGCATATTCTGCACGGGTTATCTTGCGGTAAGGGTCTGATACTTCAATTCCGTTCAACAGCCCAAGTCCTGTCAATGTTTCAAGTACCTCGTTTTCGTAGGTTGTTTTTTCGCTTACCGAAGCATTAACGCTCATTCCCAAAATCAATGCCGTCAGCAAAAGATAAGCGACCACACATTTTAAAACTCTCATCGAAAAAATTCCTTTCTTTCTTTTAATTGTCGACACAGCTTTATATCAGATAAAATATTTTCCAAAAGCCATAGCAAAAATGTTTTATCATCTGCACATCTTAACCTTTAACAGAACCGATTGTAAGTCCCTTAACAAAATATTTTTGGAAAAACGGAAACACAAACATTGCCGGCCCCGCAACCAAAACAGCCATAGCCATTCTTACTGTTTCTGTAGGTATATCGATTATATCTCCAACCAAAGAATTTGCACCCTCTTGTTCAAGCAGCTGAATATCCTGCATAACGCGTTGCAGATAATACTGAAGGCTTATCAAATCCTGATTATTGTTTATGTAAAGCATTGAGGTCATCCAGTCATTCCATTTCATAAGGAATGTAAACAACGCAACCGTGGCAAGAACAGGTTTTGAAAGCGGAATGATAATTCTGCCGTAAATCTGAAAGGTATCTGCCCCATCGATAAAGGCCGATTCTGAAATTTCATACGGTATTGCCTGCATAAACGAGCGAATCATAAATACGTGCCACGGGCTTACCAATGACGGAAGAATATACACCCACAATGTATCATCTAAATGCAGATAATTTGTAATCAAAATATAAGCCGGAACCATACCTCCCGAAAAAAGCATTGTAAAGTACAAATAAAACGATATATATTTTCTTCCCTTTAATTCTTTTACAGAAAGTGCATATCCAATCATTGATTTTAAGATAATTGCAAGTACGGTCGTTGTTACGGAAAACAGGGCTGTTGTATAATACGCCATAAGCAAACTTCTTGGTGTTTTAAAAATGTATTTATATGCATCAAATGAAACATTTTTGGGTATAAAACTGTAGCCCGAATATGCTATATCCGCTTCGTTTGAAAATGATATGGACAACAAGAGCACAAACGGAGCAAGAATAATTATGCACAAAGCAATAAAGAATAAGTTTATAAAAATCTGATTTTTTTGGTATATAACTTTTTTCATGTAAATTTACCTCTCTCCGTCAAATTAAAACAGCGCACAGTTTTCATCGAACTTTTTACTTGCATAGTTTGTGAGCATCACCAGAATAAATCCAACACAAGACTGCAAAAGTCCAACCGCTGTCGACATACCCATATCACCTAACACACGCATTGTTCTAAACACATATGTATCAATAACATCTGTTGTTTCATAAAGAAGTCCGACATTTCTTGTAACCTGATAGAAAAGACCGAAGTCTGCATGAAATATCTTTCCTATGTCAAGAATTATAAGCATTACTATCATTGGTACCAGTGACGGTATGATTACATGCCAGTATACCTTGAATTTGCTTGCACCGTCTATTTTTGCAGCCTCTACACACGACATATCCATTCCCATGAGTGCTGCATAATAAACGACGCTTCCCATTCCAATACCCTTCCAGATATGAACAATTACCAAAATCGCCGGCCACAGGTTTGGCTTACTGTACCACTCAATCCCGCCAAAGCCCATTTTTTCAAGCATTGAATTGATAAATCCGCTTTGTGGATTTAAAAATGCATAAACAAGATACGAAACAATGACCCACGAAAAAAAGTGCGGAAGAATCATTATTGTCTGATAAACCTTTGTTGCTGCTCGGCTGACAAGCTCAAAAAGCATTATTGCAACAAAAATCGCTGTAAATCTTCCTATCGTTATAAACAAAAAATTCATAGAAAGTGTGTTCCACGTTATTCTCAAAAACTCTTTTGATGAAAAGAAAAATTCAAAGTTTTTAAATCCTACCCATGGGCTTCCGAAAATGCCCTTGCTATAGCTGTAATTTTTAAATGCAATAATTATCCCGCCCATTGGCAGATAATTAAATATGAATATAAAAATCATCGGTATGACGCACAGAATATAAAGTTGAATTGTTCTTGTACTTAATTTTTTCTTTCTCGGTGATATCAAGGCAACACTCGATTTATCGGCTTTGTTTTTAATTTTCATTGTAAAACGCTCCAATTCACTATTATTTATTTTTGTCTGTTAAAAGTTTTTGCAGCTGTAACAGGTCTGATTTCCGTTGAATAATCCCATACATAAATCTTTAATGTTTCTGTGTTTTCGTCCACTGTACCTATTGAATACATTTCGTTTCCGAACACGGCCGGCAGACGCTTTACGTCAACAAGGCTTCCTGATGAATCATAGCATGCTGCATAAATCACGCATTTTGAATAATCCCTGAAGTCTTCAGAAACCGAAAATCCCACATTTATATCCCTGTCCTCTGCTGTGAAAAAGTCTTTTTTATTTTCAGTTTCAATAAACACATTACTTATACTGTCCGCAGACAGCATTGATACAGAAACAGTCTCTGCGTCGACATAATTCTCTTTGATTTTAAGCTTGCCTATATTGCCGCTAAATTTAAATTTGTGCGAAAAACTTCCGTCCGCAGCCGACTCAATCTCGTCAATATAGGCAAGGTCACCGTTTTCATCTGTAAGTAAAATATTCAACGGATTTCCTGCACCCGACTGTGAGGTATGACCGTCTATAACAATGGTATCCATTCCCTTTATGTAATAGGCGTTAAACTTTAATCCGCTTATGTACTGAAATTTGCCCGTGTTAAGACTTAACCATTCTGTAGCTTCGGTTCCGGATTTGTTGATTGCACGAACTCTGTAATAATATATGCCCTCTTTTATTTCTGAGAATTCCGCCATATTATCACGCACCACTACAGAATTTGAAATGCTTGAAAAATCTCTTGTATGTGACAGTTCACATTTGTATTCATCAGCACCAAGCGCCGGTTCCCAATACAATTTTACCGTTTCATCAATAAAACGTTCGTCTGTTTGGTACACCCTAAAGCTTTCTTTTAGCTTTAGCAACCCGGGATTACTCAAGCCAATTCCGTCAAGCGATATATCTGCAGTTTCAACACTTTGATTGTCGTTTACGGTATTGCCGGAACGATAATTTACAACACCATTTGAATTTGATGTTACCCCGGCACTGCAATTTACAAAAGTGTTTCCCGTTACGGTGTGCCCATCCGGAATGTAGATGTTATTTTCGTCTATATCCTTTTTCAGCTCAATCATTTTAGGATATTTTTGAACAAATTGTTCTGATAAACTATCGGTTATTTTATCGTATGCTGTTTTAAACCCTGTGTTTGTTTCCAGGACGGATTTTATATCAAGGCATTCATTTAAAAGAAAATATGTGCTGAGTCTTACACCGTCAGTAGCATTTATAACAGTGTTTCCTGTTATGACATTGTCCTTTCCGCTTCCGCTCAAAACACCAAAGGTTTTAAGATTGGGATTATTAAATTCTATAACATTATCCCTGACAATTGTTCCCGAATGATAGTCATCTAAAAAGACTCCCACGCGGGGGCTCACATTTGACAAAATTTCGCTTCCTATATCGTGAATGTAGTTTTTTTCAACAACATTTCCGTATTCGGAAAAGTTTCTTCCCGTATATATTGCGCCAACATCTTGTCCATATCTTCCGATATTATAAATTTCATTATTTTTTATAATATTTTCGTTTCCGGCAAACCTAATACCCTGTAACGGAATATTATGAATAAGATTGTTTTCTACTGTTGCACCAAAGGTCTTTTCCCACAATGAAATTGCTGTTGCTCCATTTGCTCCGTCATCCGTTGCAATATTATAAAAATGATTGTTTGAAATTATATTGTTGCTTTTTTGAAGCGTGTTTCTATCGCCGCCATAGCGAACAATAATCCCTCTGCCGCCCGTGTTGCTTATCGTTGAGTTTAAAACTTTTATATCCGTTCCGGAAATATAAATTCCGCTGTCACCCGTATTTCTGATATCGCAGCCGTTGACCTCTATATTTGAGCAATCCAAAATTTCAATCGCATTTCCCGAACCTGACGGTTCATCAGTATAAAGGCTTTTTTTGTACGGATTTCTCATTACATTTGAGAAGGATATGTTTTCTATAAGAATGTTTGACGCACTTTCAATTCTGAATAACGCATCGTTTACAAATCCGACTTCTATTTTATCAACATAGTCACTTGTTTTATACGGCGGATAAAAATATATCTGCATTTTTTCAGTATCAATGCACCACTCACCCGGCATATCAATTTCCTCAGGCATATTTACAATAGCCCAACGGCCACCGTCTTTCGGAACATAAGCGGTTTTTCCTGCAAGCTGCATGCTTTTTTCGTCAATGTTTATGCTTATAATCTCATCCCAGCTTCTGTTCCAGTCTGTTCCAAGATATCCGTCAATGTATGCTTTGCTGACATCTTCCCACTGCGGTTTCATATCGCTTAACACAGCTGTGTTTGTTTCTGTGTCGTAGCTTAATATTGTGTTGTATCCAAAATTCGGATATCTTGAAATCGGCTGTTTTTTTCCATCATAAAAAAGCTTTAATGTGCTGCCCGAAGCTTTATTTCTGCCAAGTGACAAATCCATTTTCTCCGGCGTTATACCGTCTATCCCCTGCAAATCAATCTGAACAATTTTATCCGCAAGCTTTGCAGGTACACGGTTTAAAACATCTTCGTCACAAATCGGGGTTATTCTTTGTGCGTCTATATGCTTGCTTCCTTTTATATAAGCGGTTTCACCGTCTGCCGCTTTGTAGGTAACAGGATTCTGCTGTGTACCTCCATCAGAGGCATTTAAAACTATCGTTTCTTCGATATTGTATTCTCCGCCAAGAAGCACAACCTTAAACCCTGTATATGTTCCCTCCGATTTTACAGCTCTGATTTTATCACGAGCACCCAATATACTTGTCGGATTAATTAATGTTCCCGGATTTTCATAAAGTCCGTTTGGAGAAGCATACACAACATATTCTTCTCCTGTTGTGTATGCAACCGTTCCGCAAACATTCAAAAACGCAAAAGCCGTAATTAGAAACATAGATATAATTTTATAAATTTTCATGTTCTTCATTTATTTGCTCACTCACTATTCTATAACACGCTCAATTTTCACCTTTGAAACAAAACATTCACCGGTCCCGCTTGACGTTACCAAAACATCAATTTCTGCCTTGTCAGCTACAGCAGTTATAAATTTGTGCACACCCAGGTCATACCAGCCCTCTTCACAATCTTTAAGATTAAGTGTCACTTTTTCGTCAACAGCATAGTTTTGCAAACGAATCTCTGCATTGCTGTCAGCGCTTGCACCCGGCTTGCAATAGAAATATACTCTGTAAGTCCCGTTTAACACACCGCTCAGCGTCCATTTAGCCGAAGCGCCGTTTTCAGATGTAACACGGGAACCGTCGGCACTGTCTGACCACGAACCTGTCTCTTCGTATGTTGCAGAATTTGTGTCATACGATGTGCTTCTGTCAACTTCGGTTATTACCTCAGTCGGGATAGTTTCCACACCCTTTATATGAAGAGTTTTACCTTTTGTCGGGAAAATCTGGAAGAAACCACCTTCATATATCGGAATGTCATCATCAAAATATTCAAATATCGTCTTGCCATCTACCCTGAATATAACCTTCACACCCGTATCAGTGTTAACACCTCCAAATTGGATCCGGCTCCATTTACCGGCAGTTATAATCCCCTCATTTCTTATTTTCTGTAATATCTTTCCTTTATTCTGGAATTCAATCACGTCTTCCTTTATAACAACCGAATAACAAGGCTGCCCGTAAAAAGCAGAGTTATTAGCCTGATTTCTGATTGCATATCCGCACCAGCCGCCTTTGAAATCATCAATCTTTTGATTAAAGCAAAGAATTTCATAATTCGGAAGTTTATCTGTTGTGCATACAGGAGATGCTTGATCATCGTTTTCGTTCCATATCAAAAGTCCGCCGTCTTCTTCTGATATATTTTCTGTTATTTTAGACTGAACAGCCATCCATTTTTCGGCATCAGATGTATCAAGGCTTCCGTAACCTACATTAATATAAAAACTCATATCGCTTTGCGTTTTTGCAAGTTTTTCGCACACAGTATCAATGTCCTCTTGAATGCCTTTTTCAAGTTTGAGTGCATCATACGCATCCGAAACAGCCGTCTTGAGTATATTGAATGAACCAAGTCTATACTCTCCGCTTTTCACGCCCTCTGAATTTGTTTTCAAAAAGCTTTCTGCTGATGCAATGTGAGATTCAAGCTTTTCTTTGTTCAGAACATCATATTTCGAGGTTATGAATTCTCCAACATCTCCCTCAACCTTAAACCCATATGCTCTTGACACATTTTTTGCGACTACCTTCCAGTAATATTTTGTGTCTGTTTTAAGATTAATCGGAACAGCTGAGTTATAAGAATAAGAAACACCTGTTTCAGCAATATTTTTAAACTCTTTATCCTCTGCTATGATATATTCGTATTCATCAGCCCATTCAACCTTATTCCACACAAGCTCAACATTTCTTCTTTCTATTGCGCTTTCACTTTTTGGAAGAATAACATTCGGCTCGCCGTCAGCTTTTATTGTTCCCGGGTTATCGGGACCTATGGTATTTAAGTCGAAATTTTCATCAAGAACCCCGTCCGGTATACCAATACTTTTCTTTTTTTCGTTTTTAACACGGTAATCCTGATTATCCGGGTCTACAAACATACTGTAGTCTTTTTCCTTCACAAGAACACCGCCGTCATTTACAAGCTCATTTCTTGGCAACATTATCTGTGCGACATATCTTGTTTTTTCAAAATCGACAAATAAATTATCCTTTATAACAACATTTGTTAAAATAAATCCGTTATCCTTCTCAATAGTGTCATAGATATGGGAAACATAAGGATATTTAACGGTATAAGGGGCCCGGTAATATATTTCATTATTTATGGTGTTGTACCATGTCGAATTATTTTTCTTAACCTGAGCCGCATTATATGCCGAATAATAATTTGTTGCATTAACCGGATAGGTTGAATCGATTATTGTGTTTCCGTAAATTTCGTTGTGTGCCCCCGATGACAAAATACCAAGATCGTATGTACCATTCATTACACCGGGTTTTATAATGTTGTATCTTGCCACATTTCCGCTTTGCGCATCATCCCAGAATATTCCTACCTGACCATACGGAGCAATCTTTTTGTCACTTCCTATATCATGAATATAGTTGTATTCCATTATATTGCCAACTTCACTTAACATTCTGCCGTTGTAGATTGCACCGACATCTGCTGCCTCTCTGCCTATGTTATATATTTCATTGTATGCACAGTAAACCTCAACACCGTTGAGTCCTATTCCCCCGCGAGGTGCATTTGAAATCAGGTTATTAACAATTTTAAGACCTGTTATACTGCTTAGCACATTCCCGGAAATTGAGACCTTCTGACAGGCAATCGCACCGCTTCCGTTGTTTCCGCAAGATAACATTGTATCAAAAAACCTGTTGTTTTTTATCTCACTTTTTCCTGAACGAATTGTTTTTACATCACCTGAATTTTTAACACAAACACCATTCCAGCCTATATGGATAAAATCACAGTTTTCAATAGTTACATTTTCACCGTCAAGAACCACAGCATGAGAACCTATGTTTC
>CAKSIW010000026.1 GCA_934463175.1 uncultured Clostridia bacterium
ATTGTGATGACCGCGGATTGCAGCGAAAGCTCCGTGGCAGTATCGGTCAGTATGGTGTTGAAAAATTCATTCATTTCAATTCAATCCTTTCATAATCATATTGCGATTTTTTGAACCGATGGCAGGGCGGTGACAAATTGCCTGTATTCAGTGCCGTATTTTGAAAAGCTGCACCTTTGAATGTTAAGACGTGTCAGGACGTCGGAAAGCCACAGCGGCTTTGCACGGGCGGTTTTGATTTCCATGAGATATGTGCCTTCATCAAGCAGAGCGTCACCATAGTCTCCGTGTTCAAGGCGGAGGTCGTGCCGCCTCGAACGTATTTTCGTGTCAAAGGATATCCGCAAATCGGGATTATCCTTTTCAAAAAAGGCAATTCTGTCATATGCGAGATAAAGCTTTGGTACGGGGGAGTAGAACGAAAGAAAATATTCAATTTCGCGCATAACCTGACCGTTCATATATTCCTTCACAACGGGTGCCCTCCCCGTACGGGCAAATTCATATGCCTCAGAAAGGGTCATTACGCTGCGCCTTTTGTTGACGATTCCGCGGTATTTCTTTTTGATTTCAAAAAATACCCTTGTGCCGCAGTCGGGAAATCCGTATGACCTGAGCCGAAGCTTTTCCTTGTACGGCGGACTTGCCAGTGAGCTGCGAATCAGATAGTCGTCTGATGTATCAAAATAAATATTTGCGATGGTGTATGGCTTTCGTCCTATGTTATACGGGTCAAGGGTCATATGCTCGCCGATAATCCCGATAATTTGTTCAAAATCGGATTTGCTGAGCAGATATTTATGCTCATACCTGTTAAAAACCTCAATTGCCATGTCTGACATCTCCTTTGTGATATTCATTCTACACGGCAAAGATTAAATGAAGATTAAAGAAATAAAAAAATATGCGGACGTATCACGAGGATATACGTCCGCATATTTTTTGAAAAGGCTGCAATGATTTTAATGCAGATGTGCGGCAAGACGCTTTGTGAGAAAAGCCGCGAGACAGATTTTGAGGGTGTCGGGAATGATGAAGGGAATCACGCATGAGAAAAGAACCTTATAAAGCGTTGTTTCCTTGCCTGCATTCAGATAAACCGCCATGAACCAGCCCGTGCCGATTGCATAGCAGATTACAAGCCCTGCAAGCATGGCGGGGATCATGACCTTGAGGCTTCTGCCGAACCGGTCGCAGAGCAGACCCGTGATGAATGCACATGGAAGAAAGCCTGTGATATATCCGCCCGTGCTTCCCATAATTGCTCCGATACCGCCTTTAAAGCCCGAAAAAACGGGAAGCCCGGCCGCACCGAGAAGAATGTAGACCAGAACCGCAAGTGTTCCGCGTTTTGCTCCCAGAAAGGCGGCTGCCATGAAAATTGCGAAGGTCTGCATTGTGAACGGCACCACCGCCGTCACGGAAATCCACGCGCAAATTGCCATGAGTGCGGCAAATGCCGAAATAAACACCATGTCGCGTACCTTGGAATTGATTTTGTTTTCTGTCATTTTTTATCCTCCTTAAAATTAAAGCTTTTGTCATTGTCTGACTGAATTTACAGCAAGTCCGCAAGGTGCGGTCTGAGTTTTTTGAAAAGCATATTTCCCAAGGCTGTCAGAATGACGGTGACTGCCCAGAAATAAAGCGTCAGATACGGTTTCTCCCAAAACCATCTGCCGTAAACAAAGGTGTCACGGTAGCCCTCTGTCACATAATATATCGGACTGAGCTTGAAGATTATGTGCAGGTTTTCGGGAATGGAGTTTATATCCCAAAAAAGAGGCGTGAGCCAGAACCCGAACTGAACGAGAACACCGACGATATTTCCCACATCGCGCATAAAGGCAGTCAGTGTTGCGGTGATTCGTCCGAGCGCGAGCGACAGGGCAAAGGCTGCCGCAAAATAGTATATAATCTGCAAATAAACAAGCCGCGGCGCAAAGCCGTAGCCGGCACACACAATGAAGGTCAGCAGCACAAAGAACAGGTGCACAAACGCCGCCGAGGTGACGCGGACAGCGGGCAGAATTTCAACGCGGAAGACCACTTTTTTCACGAGGTAGGAATAGTCAATCAGCGCGCCCGTTGCGCCGCCCCATGCCTCCGATATAAAGAACCACGGAATTATGCCCGAAATCAGCCATATCACATACGGCACATTGCCGACAGGTCCGTTGCCGAATGCAACCTGAAAGACAAACCAGTAAATCAGTATGGTTATCACGGGGGTCACAAATGCCCACACGGCACCAAGAGCCGAGCCTGCATATTTTGCCTTGAAATCATTTTTTGCAAGTGAGAAAAGCAGCTTCATTTTTCAATCCTCCATTCCGCCAGTCCCGTTTGGATTGCGTGCATCATGCGTGTTTTGAAGGCATGGTCGGCTGCCTGCTTTGCGGATATGAAATCCTTCATTTCCTGACGCTTTGAAAAACCGTCCATGGGACAGGGGTTGTGAACCACGGGCAGCTCCGCACGGCAGGCATATCCGCGTATGTCGCCTTCTGCAACATATATGAGCGGACGTATGACGTTCAGGTCGGTTCTTGAAAGATATGTAACCGGGGAAAAGCAATTCAGCCGACCCTCATAAAACAAAGAAAGAAAAAAGGTTTCGATGACGTCCTCATTGTGATGCCCGAGGGCGACGCGCGTGCAGCCGTGTTCCTTTGCAAACTCGTTAACCGCGCCGCGCCGCATCTTTGCGCACAGGGAGCATGGATTCTTTTCCTTTCTTATGTTAAACAGAATATCCGCAATGTCGGTGTCCTTGACCACATATTCAACTCCAAGACGGTCGCAGAGCCGCGCGACATCTGAATAGTCAACACCGTCAAAGCCCATATTCAGTGTGATTCCCATCACCTCAAACGGGACGGGGGAAAAACGCCTGAACTCCGCAAGAGCGCAAAGGAGGGTCAGACTGTCCTTCCCGCCCGACACGCCGACCGCAATTTTGTCACCCGCTTCAATCATGTCATAGTCCTGAACTGCTCTGCGCATTGCGCTTAAAATTTTTCTCATAATCCCAGCTCGCTCCTCATTTTTCTGAGCGCAAGACTGCGGTGACTGATTGCGTTCTTGATGTGCGGCGGAAGCTCTGCCATGGCGGCGAGGTATTTTTTCGGGCGGAAAACGGGGTCATAGCCGAATCCGCCGTTTCCTGACTTTTCAAAGAGAATGTCGCCGCAGCACTCACCGCGGAAGGTTTTTGTTGTTCCGTCGGGATATGCAACCGCGATGACACAAACGAATTTTGCGCCGCGCCTGTCCGCGGTCACGTCCGAAAGCTCACTGAGAAGCTTGGAAATGTTTTCGTCATCTGTTGCGCCCTCACCTGCAAAGCGTGCGGTGAAAATTCCGGGTCTGCCGCCGAGGGCATCAACACAAAGACCGCTGTCATCGGCAATTGTTGCACAGCCGCAGGCGTGCATGACCTCTGTTGCCTTCTTGACGGCGTTTTCTTCAAAGGTTTTGCCGTCCTCAATGACTTCAACATCACCGAAGCCTGCATCGGTTTGCGTCACAACCTCAAAGCCGTCCCCCAGAATTGCCTGTATTTCTTCCGCCTTGTGGTGGTTTTTGCTTGCAAGAATAAATTTCATTGAACCAATCTCCCATGCCTTGTAAAAATGTATATATTATTTATATCATATTTTTTTCATGTTGTAAATATTGATAGTTGCAAAATTGAAAAAAATGTGGTATAATTTTTCTTGTTACATAAGGTTATGGTTAATTTTTTAACAAAAATATCCGAAACCCCTTGTATAATTTGGGAAAATGTTGTAGAATAATATTAATAAATATTAAATATATATTTTGGAGGTAATTATTTATGTCAGTAAAAGTTGCTATTAACGGTTTCGGCCGTATCGGACGCTTGGCATTCAGACAGATGTTCGGCGCAGAGGGTTATGAGGTTGTTGCAATCAACGACCTGACAAAGCCTTCCATGCTTGCAGACCTTCTGAAGTATGACACGGCTCAGGGTGGTTACTGCGGAAAAATCGGCGAGAATCTTCACACTGTTGAGGCTGATGATGAAGCAGGAACAATCACTGTTGACGGAAAGACACTGAAGATTTATGCAATGGCAAACGCAGCAGAGCTTCCCTGGGGAGAAATCGGCGTTGATGTTGTTCTCGAGTGCACAGGCTTCTATTGCTCAAAGGAAAAGTCACAGGCTCACATCACAGCAGGTGCAAAGAAGGTTGTAATTTCAGCTCCGGCAGGTTCAGACCTGAAGACAATCGTATATTCTGTTAACGAGAAAACTCTGACAGCAGATGACACAATCATTTCAGCTGCATCATGCACAACAAACTGCCTTGCTCCGATGGCGGACGCACTCAACAAGTTTGCTCCGATTCAGTCGGGTATCATGTCAACAATTCATGCATACACAGGCGACCAGATGATTCTTGACGGACCGCACAGAAAAGGCGATATGAGACGTGCAAGAGCAGGTGCTGCAAACATCGTTCCGAACTCAACAGGTGCTGCAAAGGCAATTGGGCTTGTAATTCCCGAGCTGAACGGCAAGCTCATCGGTTCTGCACAGAGAGTTCCTGTTCCGACAGGCTCAACAACAATCCTCACAGCTGTTGTTAAGGGCAAGGACATCACGGTTGACGGCATTAATGCGGCAATGAAGGCTGCAGCAAGCGAGTCATTCGGCTATAACACAGACCCGATCGTATCTTCAGACGTAATCGGTATGAAGTATGGTTCACTGTTTGACGCAACACAGACAATGGTTGCAAAGATTGCAGATGATCTCTATGAGGTTCAGGTTGTTTCATGGTATGACAACGAGAACTCATACACAAGCCAGATGGTCAGAACAATTAAGTATTTCGCAGAAATCTAATCGGAATTTCGGGAATATTAAAAGGCGGTGTGCGAAAGCACACCGCCTTTTTAAATGTCATTGCCATGAGTGTCTGAACGGCATTGAACCGTCAGAGGGATAAGCCGTCGGGAAATGCAATCCATGCACAGGCAAACAGGAATGCTGCCGTATATAATGCCCCTGTAATCAGTGTGCTGAAAAATCCGAAGAAATAAAAGCTTATTGCAGAAATAATCAGAGGGCGGATAAAGCTCAGTGCAATGCAGATTGCAGGCAAAAACCACAGCTTTTTAAGGTCGGTTCTGATTTGCGGCAGATAATCCGTGAAGTATGTGACCGCAAACAGAAGCAGAAACACAAACGAGATAACTGTGAGTGAGGACTGAAAAAAGAGCCTTGTCTGCACGATTGATATCAGCTGTGAGAGAATGACCGCTGCATAGCCGATACATGCGCTGAGGTCTCTTTTTCCCATAATCAGCATAACCGCAGTGAGAACATATCCGGCGAATGCGGGAAATGAGGCAAAGCGAAAAATGCTTATGCCGCGGACGGGCAGGCTCAGTGCCAATGCGGCAAACAAAATTCCCGAGATCAGGTTTGTCTGAAGCTTAGAACTGTTTTTCATTGTTTGTCTCCTTCGATTAAATTGGTTTTTTCGGTCTCGCCGAGCGCACGCATCTCCGAGGCGCGCAGCAAATCGCGGATTTCGCACAAAAGCTCTTCCTGAGTCGGAGCTTTGGGGGCTTCCTCCTCGGGCGGCAGCTCTTTTTTGAAGTGCGCCTTGCTAAGGATTCGCGAAACCATAAAAATCGAGAACGAAATAATCAGAAAATTGACAAAGCTCTGAATGAAATTTCCGTACATGATGGCGGCTTCGGGCTTGATGACCGCAGAGCCGTCCGTGACAGCCTCACTCAGGACGATTTTAAGCGATTTGAAATCCATACCGGCGGTTAAAAAGCCGAATATGGGCATAATAATATCATTGACCAGCGATGAAACAATAGTTCCGAATGCACCGCCGATGATGATACCGACTGCCATATCGACAACATTTCCGCGGAATGCAAATTTTTTAAATTCTTCAAGCATTTTTTTCACCTCTCCTTTTCGCATATTATACCAATAAACCGAAAAAAAGTCAAGTTTAGTCAAAGTTACCATAGACAAAAGGCGGAAAAAGGTATATAATAATATAATTGCGAAAGGAGCTTATTAGGTTTTATGATAAGAGAAGATTTAAGAAACATTGCGATTATAGCTCACGTTGACCACGGAAAAACGACGCTGGTTGACGAAATGCTGAAGCAGGGCGGCGTTTACCGCGAAAATCAGGTTGTTGAGGAGCGTGTCATGGATAACAATGACCTGGAACGCGAGCGCGGAATAACGATTCTTGCTAAGAATACCTCTGTGCATTATAAAAATATTAAAATGAATATTATCGACACTCCGGGTCATGCCGACTTCAGCGGAGAGGTTGAGCGTATACTGAAAATGGTTAACGGCGTCATTCTGCTCGTTGACGCTGCGGAGGGACCCATGCCCCAGACGCGTTTTGTGCTTCAGAAGGCGCTTGAAATGAAGCACAGAATTATTATTGTTGTGAACAAAATAGACCGTCCGGATGCGCGTCTCAACGAAATCGGAGATGAGGTTCTGGAGCTGCTTCTTGACCTCAATGCAAATGACGAACAGCTTGACAGTCCGATTATCTATTGCTCGGGCCGTGCCGGAACGGCATCGCTCAGCCCGAACACTCAGGGCAAGGATCTCGAGGTTCTGTTCAAAACAATTGCGGATTATATTCCCGCACCCGAGGGAGACGAGACGGGTGAGCTTCAAATGCTTGTTTCGTCAATTGACTATAATGAATATGTCGGACGCATGGCAATCGGCAGAATTGAACGCGGCACGATGAAGCAGAATCAGGAGGTCATGGTCTGTGACTATCACGGCAAGCATGAACCGTATAAAGCAAAAATCGTAAATATATATCAGATTGACGGACTCGGAAAAACCGCAGTCACAGACGCAAAGGTCGGTGACATTGTCTGCATTTCGGGCATAACCGACATATCAATCGGCGACACGGTGACATCTGTTGCAGAACCTGTCGCTCTGCCTTTTGTCAAAATCGGTGAGCCGACAATTGAAATGACATTCTCGGTCAATGACAGCCCGTTTGCAGGCAGAGAGGGCAAATATGTCACATCGCGCCAGCTCAGGGAACGCCTTCACAAGGAGCTTTTGAAGGACGTATCGCTGCGTGTTACGGACGGCGAGAATACCGACAGCTTCAGAGTTGCAGGCAGAGGGGAAATGCACATTTCAATTCTGATTGAAACAATGCGCCGCGAGGGCTTTGAATTTTCGGTCAGCACGCCGAAGGTGCTGTACCGCGAAATTGACGGCAAACTCTGCGAGCCGATTGAGAGGCTGCTCATTGATGTACCGGAGGAATCCATGGGTGCTGTTATGGAAAAAATGGGAAGCCGCAAGGGCGAGCTGACGCATATGTCACCGCAGGGCGACAGAATGAGGCTTGAATATCTCATTCCGGCGAGAGGACTTTTGGGCTACAGGAACGAGTTTTTGACCGACACAAAGGGTGAGGGCATTCTGAATTCGGTGTTCTATGACTATCAGCCGTATAAGGGCGACATCACGCGCCGCTTCACAGGCTCTCTCGTTTCGTTTGACACAGGCGAGGCTGTCGGCTATGGACTGTTCAAGGTTCAGGACAGAGGCGCGCTTTTCATTGAACCCGGAACACCTGTATATGAAGGAATGGTTGTCGGCTATTCGCCCAAACTGGAGGATCTGGCTGTGAATGTCTGCAAAAAGAAACAGCTGACAAACACCCGTGCATCGGGCAGTGATGAGGCTTTGAAGCTTGTGCCGCCCGTCAAGCTCAGTCTTGAGGCATGTATTGAATTTCTTGCAGATGATGAGCTTTTGGAGGTCACACCGAAGAGCCTGCGTCTCAGAAAAAGGATTCTGAACACACAGCTCAGACTGAAGAGCAACAGCAAGAATAAGAAGAACTGATAAAAACGGTGAAAAGGGAAAAGGAGAGAAACACAAATTGCAGGAAGCATAAATATGACGGCTGAGGCAAAAGAATTGATTTTTCACAAGATTTTTTCTTTCCCTGCGTTCCCAAGCTTTTCCCTATCCCATTGAAAAAACGGGGCTGTTTAAAAAGTCGGATTGACTTTTTAAACAGCCCGTTTCATTTAAAAAAATTTTGCGTAAATTACCGCACATTCCAAACTTTTTGCGTTATAGATTTTCAGCATTTTCATAAACTAATATTGGACACGGAAAGGATTGATGCCCATGAAAATGAAATTTTCAAAGCTTTTTTTGCTCATCTGTCTTGCCGCTGCTCTTTCAAAAAACGTTTATACACCCGTTTTTGCGGCAAATCCGTCTGCGGTATGTGACAGATAACCCGAATGCGCGGCAGACTGTGACGCTGTAATCATAGTTTGCCGCGCATTCCGCGGTTTATACATATTCAGTCGGAATTTTCCGCAAGAAGTGCTCTGCCGATTTTGAAAACATCGCCTGCACCCATGGTAATCACCATGTCACCCTGTTTTGCGTTTTGGAGAATATACCGTTTAATCGCGTCAAAATCGTTGATATACACACCGTTTGTTATGAGCCTTGCAAGGTCGCATGAATGAATTGTGCCGTCATATTTCTCGCGTGCGGGGTATACATCGGCAACAACGACCCTGTCGGCATGAGATAGAGCCTCGGCAAACCTCGGCAGAAATGCCTTGGTTCTGGAATAGGTGTGAGGCTGGAATATGCACCATATGTCACCGTTTGCAACCTCACGCGCCGCCTTGAGCGTGCTTTCGATTTCGGTCGGGTGGTGGGCATAGTCATCAATGAGGGAAATTCCGTTCACCTCGCCCACATTTTCAAACCGGCGTTTTGTTCCCGAAAAGCTTTCAAGCCCGCGGCGGATATGCTCCTCATCAATTCCGATTTCACGCGCCGCCGTGAGTGCTGCAAGTGCGTTGCGGACGTTGTGGCTGCCGTGAACGTGAAGCCGGAGCTTTGTGAAAAGACGACCGTGGAGATATACGTCAAACTCCGTCATTCCGTCATCGTTTACGTGTATGTTTTCTGCATATATGTCATTATTTCGGCTGTTTATTCCGTATTTCACGATTTTTTTGTCTATGTTTTGCACAACGGTCATTGCGCATTTATCGTCAGAACAAACAATTATGCAACCAAGAGGTGAATTTAGTCTTGCAAATTTCTCAAAAGATGATATAATGTGGTTAAGATTAGAAAAATAGTCAAGATGATCCTCTTCAACATTGGTAATCACAGAAATATAGGGGTGAAAGTGGAGAAAGCTCTCAACATATTCGCATGCTTCAAAGACAAGATAGTTTTCCTTGCCGATTTTGTAGTTTCCGTTTATCTGAGGCAGCTCTCCGCCGACAAGGATTGTCGGGTCAAGCTCCGCTTCAAGCAATATGAGCGACAGCATGGAGGTTGTTGTGGTTTTTCCGTGAGTTCCTGCAACGGCAATCGGGAATTTATACCGCAGCATGAGCTGTCCCAGAAGCTCTGCGCGTTCCATGACGGGAATGCCGAGAGAGCGTGCGCGGACAAGCTCGGGGTTGTCCTTCGGAATTGCGGCGGTGTAGCAGACGAGATCGGGATCCTTCACATTTTCGGGACTGTGCCCGATGTGAACCTCGACTCCCGAGCTGCGAAGGTTTTCGGTCAGGTTGGTTTCACATCTGTCAGAGCCTGAAACGGTATAGCCGAAATAGCGCAGCATATGTGCAAGCGCACTCATGCTGATACCTCCGATTCCGACCATATGTATATGTGCATTTTCGGGCAGCGCAGAAAGCTTGGCTTCACTCAAAACGTTCATCTCCTTAATGATATTTAATATCAAGGCTATTGTATCACATATTTGTGAAATTATCAATATAGGTATTATATTATTATTAAAAAATTTTTATACTGAAAAATAATAAAAATTTATAAAACACATTACAAAAGCCGGTCATGTCCGGCAGAAGGCGGTGCATTACTATGGAAATCACTGACATCAAGGTCAGAAAAATCAATGCGGAGGGCAGAATGAAGGCGGTTGTTTCCGTGACCTTCGATGATGCATTTGTTGTGCACGATATAAAAGTTATTGCCGGACAGGACAAGCTTTTTATCGCAATGCCGAGCAGGAAAACACCTGACGGCGAATTTAAGGATATTGCACATCCGATCAATGCTTCCATGCGTGAGCTGCTTCAGAATATGATTCTTGAAAAATATGAGGAATCGCTTGCTGAAGCTGAGATTGAAGCATAAAAATACAATAAAAAGCTGAGGCTGTTAAAAAAGTCAGATTGACTTTTTTAACAGCCTTTTCTTTTTCTGCGTTTCGGAGTTTTTCAAAACCCCCGATTTTTAATATTCAATATATCCCTCATAGACCTCTGTTGCATTCCCCGTCAGGAAAATTGCTTCATCGGTATATCTGACGGTCAGCTCGCCGCCGTTGACTCTGACGGTGATGTCCTCACCCTTCAGGCAGTGACCGTTTTCAACAGCCGCAGCAACCGCGGCACACGCGCCCGTTCCGCAGGCAGGCGTCTCGCCGTTTCCGCGTTCCCAGACGCGCATTCTGATTGTTCTGTCATCAACCACGCGGACAAATTCGGTGTTGATTCTTTCGGGGAACAGCTCAGAATTTTCAAAAAGCGGTCCGATTTTCGGCAGATCAATGTTATCAATTCTGTCGCAGAACACAACACAGTGCGGATTTCCGACCGATACGCATGTTATGTCAAACTCTCCGCCGCCGATTTTAACGGTTCGACCGATAACACTTTCGCCGTCAAGCACGGTCGGTATGTCGCACGGACGCAGACTGACAGTGCCCATGTCAACGGAAACGCTGCGAACCTTGCCGCCGTAGAGATACACGCTCAGATGTTTTATTCCGCTTGCGGTTTCGATTGTCATATTCTTTTTCGGAACAATACCGTTGTCAAAAAGATATTTTCCCACGCAGCGAATGCTGTTTCCTGCCATTTTTCCCTCACTGCCGTCGCTGTTGAATATTCTCATCTTTGCGTCGGCAATGCCCGAACGTTCAATCAGAACCAGACCGTCACCGCCGATTCCCGTGTGACGCTGAGTGAGCATAACGCTGAGAGATTCGGGACAGGTTATGTCGCCGTTCATGTTGTCAAAGAAAATATAGTCATCGCCCGTGCCGTGCATTTTCACAAATTTCATTTTCTGTTTTGCGGTTCGGAGGTTTGCAATGTCAACAAGCTCCGTGTTGCCCTCGTTGAAACGGCTCAGAATTATGTCCGCAAGCGCGTTTGCCGTGTCGAGTGAGGTCAGGCACGCAATGGAAAGCTGAAGCGCGCGGCGGTGAATGTTCATATAATCCGCAATATCCTTCGGGTCGCCCGAGTTGGTGTATATCATGCAGCCGACCTTTCCGCTCTCCAGGAGCGGAATGATTTCCGGTTTTTCAACCGCTGTCACGTCAAAGCCGAGATGTCCGATTGTTTCGCGGTTCTCGGGACTTGCATAAATGGTCAGCCCGGCATCGTAAAACTTTTTCGCAAGACGGAGCAGTTCAATTCTCTCGCGCGGGTCAACGCTGATGAAAACACCGCCGAAATCCTCACCAAGCTTGAAGCCTGCCGCAACAAGCCCCTTGAACAAAGCCTCGTTAAGGGTTTTGCCGACTCCCAGCACTTCGCCCGTGGATTTCATTTCAGGACCGAGAAGAGAGTTTATGTCGGTGAGCTTTTCAAACGAGAAAACAGGCACCTTGACCGAGACATATGGCGAAGGTTTATATAGCCCCGTGCCGTAGCCGAGACTGCGGAGCGGCTCGCCCTGCATAACCCGTGTTGCAAGGTCAATCATCGGAACTCCCGAAACCTTGCTGATATACGGCACTGTCCGCGACGCTCTCGGGTTCACCTCAATGACATATATTTCATTTTTGTAAATCAGATATTGAATGTTGATGAGTCCCTTTGTTTTAAGCGACAGAGCCAGCTTTTCCGAGCAGCTTACCATTGATTCCAGGAGACGGTCTGAGGTGTTCTGCGGCGGATAAACCGCAATGGAATCGCCGCTGTGTATTCCGGCACGCTCAACATGCTCCAGAATGCCCGGAATCAAAACGTCCTCGCCGTCAGATATGACATCAACTTCAAGCTCCTTGCCCATCATATATTTGTCAACCAGAACGGGGTTTTCGATTCCCTGACCGAGAATGACGTCCATATACCGCCTGATGTCAAGGTCGGTGTATGCGATTGTCATGTTCTGACCGCCGATGACATAGGACGGGCGCAGCAGAACAGGAAAGCCGAGAGTGTTTGCTGCGGATATTGCCTCATCACAGGTCATGACAGTCATGCCTTGGGGTCTCTTGAAGCCGAAACGCTCCAGAAGCGCGTCAAAACGCTCTCTGTCCTCAGCCATATCAATGCTTTCGGCAGAGGTTCCGAGAATTTTAACGCCCATTTTGTCCAGAAAGCCTGTCAGCTTGATTGCAGTCTGACCGCCGAACGCAACAACAACGCCGTCGGGCTTTTCAACCTCAATGACGTTCATAACGTCCTCTCCCGTCAGCGGCTCAAAATAGAGCCTGTCCGCCGTGTCAAAGTCGGTTGACACGGTTTCGGGGTTGTTGTTGATGATAACAACGGTATAGCCCATTTCCTTCAGAGTCCAGACGCAGTGAACGGAGGAATAGTCAAACTCAATTCCCTGTCCGATTCTGATCGGACCCGAGCCGAGAACAATGATTTTCTTTCCGTCCGTTGCGGTTTGCCTTGCCTCGCATTCGAAGTCATAGGTGCTGTAGAAATACGGGGTTTCCGCGGCAAATTCGCCGCCGCAGGTGTCGACCATTTTATAGACAGCGTGGCGCGGTGACTCGATTTTGCAGCCTGAGATTCTTTCGATTGCCGCGTCGGTATATCCGAGCTGCTTGCCCTTGAGATACAGCTCACGGCTCAAATTTCCGCCTTCAAGCTCACGTTCATATTCGGCAAGATGAGCCAGCTTTGAGATGAACCAGCGGTCAATTTTTGTTATATCGTGAATTTTGTCAGCCGAGATGCCTTGCCTGAGTGCTTCAAAAACCGCAAACATGCGGCGGTCGTCAATTTGGTGAAGCTGCGCCTCAATGTCGCAGCCGCGAAGCTGAGGCATGTTCAGGGTGTCAAGCCCGATTTCCGCACCGCGGACAGCCTTCATAACCGCCGCTTCAAAGGTGGGCGCAATTGACATGACCTCGCCCGTTGCCTTCATCTGTGTGCCGAGAGTTCGTTTTGCATAAACAAATTTGTCAAACGGCCATTTCGGGAGCTTGACAACGACATAGTCGAGAGCAGGCTCAAAGCATGCACAGGTTTTGCCTGTTATATCATTTTTAATCTCGTCAAGGGTATATCCGAGAGCGATTTTTGCCGCGACCTTTGCAATCGGGTATCCCGTTGCCTTGCTGGCAAGAGCTGAGGAACGCGAAACACGCGGATTGACCTCGATGACGGCATATTCAAAGCTGTCGGGATTGAGTGCAAACTGACAGTTGCAGCCCCCCTCAATTTTGAGTGCCGTGATAATGTCAAGCGACGCGGAGCGCAGCATTTGATATTCCTTGTCGGAAAGTGTGACTGCAGGGGCAACAACAATGCTGTCGCCCGTGTGAACGCCGACAGGGTCAAAGTTTTCCATGCTGCACACCGTGATGACGTTGCCTGCACTGTCGCGGATAACCTCAAATTCAATTTCCTTCCAGCCGTATATATATTTCTCCACAAGAATCTGACTGATCGGCGAAAGGTCAAGACCGCTCCGCGCGATTGTCAGAAATTCATCTTCGCTGTATGCAACGCCGCCGCCTGCACCGCCGAGAGTGAATGCAGGGCGGATTATGACGGGGAAGCCAATCCTTTTTGCAATGCTGAGTGCGGTGTCAATGTCGGTTGCAATGTCCGACGGAATGACGGGCTGACCGAGCGAGAGCATAGTTTCCTTGAAAAGCTCTCTGTCCTCAGCACGGTCGATTGCCTCTTCGTTTGTGCCGATGAGAGTGACTTCCATGCGCGAAAGAAAGCCTTCCTTTGAAAGCTGCATGGCAATTGTCAGACCCGTCTGACCTCCGAGAGAGGCGAGAAGACTGTCGGGACGTTCCTTTTCGATTATTCTTTTGACCGTTTCCGCTGTGAGCGGTTCAAGGTAAATCTTGTCCGCCATTGCCTTGTCGGTCATTATTGTTGCAGGGTTTGAATTAACAAGGACAATGCTGAGTCCCGCGTCGCGCAGCACACGGCAAGCCTGAGCTCCTGCATAGTCAAACTCGGCTGCCTGACCGATGACAATCGGACCTGAGCCGATGACCAGAACCTTTTTGATATTCGGATTAAGCGGCATTACAAAGCACCTCCCGTCATGCTGATGAATTTGTCAAACAAAAATCCCGTATCCTTCGGACCTGAACAAGCCTCGGGGTGGAACTGAACCGAGAATGCGTTCATTGACGGATATTCCACGCCCTCGCACGTTCCGTCATTTGCGTTTGTATAGCTGACGCGTGCACCGTCGGGGAGCGAGTCGGAAATCACGGCATAGCCGTGGTTCTGGCTTGATATGTATACTCTGCCGTTTTCGGTGCACCGAACAGGCTGATTGACTCCGCGGTGACCGTATTTCAGCTTTTCGCATTTTCCGCCGCAGGCAAGTGCAAGCAGCTGATGCCCGAGACATATTCCGAAAATCGGACGTTTGCCGATTATGCTTTTCAGCATTTCAATGACTCCCGTGTTTTCCGCAGGGTCGCCCGGACCGTTTGAAAGCATGATTTTGTCATATCCGAGAAGCGTTTCCGCATTTGTGTCATACGGGAAGACGGTCACGGTGCAGCCGCGCGCACAAAGCTCGCGGATTATGTTTCTCTTTGCCCCGAGGTCAAGCAGAGCCACACGGCACTTTTCCGCGCCGTCGGCAGGAACTGTGAAGGGCTTGCTGCATGAGACCGAACGCACAGCGTCCGACACGGAATATTCCAAAAGCTCCTTCGGCTTGTCAGAGGGCAGCTCGCTTGTGATTTTTGCGTTCATGACGCCGCTTTCGCGGATTATGCGCGTGATTTCGCGTGTGTCAACGCCGCACACCCCCGGAATGCCGCAATTTTTGAGGTATTCATCAAGTGTTCCACCGCTGCGGAAGTTTGACGGCTCGCCGCACAGGTCGCGGACAATATATCCGAAAAGCCGCGGCTTTTCGCTTTCGCAGTCAGAATCAATCATTCCGTAGTTTCCGATGAGAGGAAAGGTCTGCATGACAAGCTGACCGTAGTAGCTCGGGTCGGTGATTGTTTCAATATATCCGCCCATGCCAGTTGTGAACACAAGCTCGCCGACCGCGTCACAGTCCGCACCGAAGCGTTCGCCGCAGAATATGTGCCCGTCCTCCAAAATAATATATGCCTTCATTGAGTTTGTCAGCTCCTTTCGGTTGTGTTAAATCAGTCCTTCATAACCGTGACAAGAACCGCTTTTTGTGCATGAAGCCTGTTTTCCGCTTCGTCAAAAATTTCATCTGCGTGTGCCTCAAACACTTCAGCGGTGATTTCCTCGCCGCGGTGTGCCGGCAGACAGTGCAGAACCATTGCGCCCTCGTGCGCGGCAGCCATAACCGAATCGTTCACCTGATATTCCTTAAAGATTTCGCGGCGTGCCTTTGCCTCCGATTCCTGCCCCATTGACGCCCAGACATCGGTGTAAATCACGTTTGCGTCCTTTGCGGCTTCCAAAATGCTGTCTGTGCAGAGGAAGCTTCCGTTTGCCTTTGCCCATTCCATGAGTGCACTGTCGGGTTCATATCCCTTCGGACACGCGATTGCAAACGATATTCCAAGCTTTATGCAGCCGACCATGAGCGAATTTGCCATGTTGTTGCCGTCACCGATGAAGCAGAGCTTGAGACCCTTGAGTGTTCCCATATGCTCGCGGATTGTCATGAGGTCGGCAAGCACCTGACAGGGGTGGCAATAGTCTGTCAGACCGTTGATGACGGGGATTGAGCCGTATTTTGCAAGATCCTCAACCTCCTTCTGAGTGAAGGTTCTGATCATGATTCCGTCAAGGAACCGCGACAGAACGCGTGCTGTGTCCTCAACGGGTTCTCCCCTGCCGATCTGGAGGTCGTTTGAGCTGAGAAACAGCGGATAGCCGCCAAGCTCATGCATTCCGACCTCAAAGGACACACGGGTTCTTGTTGACGATTTTTCAAAAATCATTCCGAGAGATTTTCCCTTCAGATATTCATGGGGGATTCCGTTCTTTTTGTTGTATTTAAGCTGATCCGCAAGGTTGAGTATGTCGGTTATTTCCTGCGCCGAAAGGTCGCTGAGTTTCAGTAAATGCTTCATTTTTCAATAACTCCTTTTAATATATTTATTCCGCGGTCAAGCTCCGCGCGGCTTATGTTAAGCGCGGGCAAAAGCCGCACGCGTGTTTTTGCTGTCAGAACGAGAAGACCTTGGCTGAGACATTCAAGCGCAATTTCCTTTGCGTCCTTTTCGGTTTCAATTCCAATCATATATCCCATTCCGCAGACCGACTTCACACCGCGGATTCCGCGGAGCTTTTCTGCAAGATACGCGCTCTCGTGCGTCACATGTTCAAGCAGCTTCTCGTCAATCCGTTCAAGAATGTTCACAGCACCTGCCGCAGCAGCGGGATTTCCTCCGAAGGTTGAGCCGTGACTGCCCGGGGGCAGAATTTTCGCAAGCCTTTCGGAAAACATTGTTGCTCCGATCGGCAGACCGCCGCCGAGACCCTTTGCCGTGGTGACAATGTCGGGGTGAAGTCCGAAATGTTCATATGCATAGAGCTTTCCTGTTCTTCCGTTTCCCGTCTGCACCTCATCAATAATCAAAAGTGCGTCATGCTTTGCGGCAATGCTTTCCGCGGCATGAACAAACTCGGCGGAAAGCGGCAGAACACCGCCTTCTCCCTGAATGATTTCAAGCATAATTGCACAGCAGCTGTCATCAACTGCTGCTTCAAGGTCGGAAATGTTGTTTGCTTCGGCATATTCAAAGCCCTCGGTGAACGGCGTGAAGCATGTGTGAAAAACGTCCTGACCCGTTGCCGAAAGAGTTGTGACGGTTCTGCCGTGAAAGCTGTTTCTGAGGGTTATGATTTTGTTCTTTGACGGATTTTTATCCGTGCCGAACTTTCTTGCCGCCTTGATTGCACATTCGTTTGCCTCCGCGCCCGAATTTGAGAAGAAAACCTTGCTCATTCCCGTGCGTGTGCAGAGCATTTCCGCAAGACGGGCGCAAGGCTCGGTGTAGTAGTAGTTTGAGGTATGCTGAATTTTCTTCAGCTGTTCGCACACGGCACGCACCCAGCTGTCATCAGCGGCACCAAAGGTGTTGACGGCAATTCCGCTGCCGAAATCGATATATTCCCTGCCGTCCGCGCCGAAAAGAGTGCTGCCCTTGCCGCCGCATATTTCAAGGTCAAACCGTCCGTATGTTCCCATAATATATTTTTTGTCAGCTTCTTTTGTGGTCATATGTCTGCTCCTTTCAGAAAATCAGAGAGTGAAATCTGTCAGTTGACGGACCAGCTCGTCCGCGTCCTCGGCGGCATTCATGGCGATGAACACTGTGTCGTCGCCTGCGAGAATGCCGACAATATTTTCAAAATCAAGTGTTTCAATTGCCATGGCACAGCCCTGAGCCGAACCGGGAAGGGTTTTCACAATGACGAGATTCATTGCACTCTGAATTGTGATTGCCGAATGCTTGAGAAGTGCGGCATACCGTGCGCGTATGCCGACGTCGTTCTCCTTGCCGGGGAGTGCATAGCGGTATTTGTCGCCGACATCGGTTATCTTTATGAGCCGCAGCTCCTTTATGTCGCGCGAAACCGTCGCCTGTGTCACGTCAAAGCCTGCACCGATTAAAAGCTGGGTCAGCTGTCCCTGAGTTTCAACGGCATTCTTGCTTATCAGCTTTATAATCGCATTGTGCCTTCTTTTTTTCAGCCCTTTAACATTATCCTTTTCCATTTTTTTCTTCCGCCTTTATATTTTTTACATAACGAACATTGTTCCGATACCTTCATCGGTGAGCGTTTCAATCAGAATTGAATGGGGAACTCTGCCGTCAATTATAAACACCTTTCCGACTCCCTGACGGATTGCGTCGATGCAGCATTCAACCTTCGGAATCATTCCGCCGGATATAATGCCCTCCTGAATCAGCTCGGGTGCTTCGCTTGCGTGAACAACGGGAATCAGAGATTCCTCATCGGACGGGTCGCGGAGCAGTCCGCGTATATCGGTCATGGAAATCAGGCTTTCCGCTTTCAGAACGCCTGCAATTTTTGACGCGGCTGTGTCTGCGTTTATGTTATATACATTTCCGTCGTCGTCGCAGCCGACCGTTGCAATGACAGGAATATATCCCTTTTCGAGAACGTCCAGAATGGGTGTGGGGTCAATGTCGGTGATTCTTCCGACATATCCGTGAATGTCATCAAGCTTTTCGGCTGAAATCATGTGTCCGTCAGTGCCGCAAAGACCGATTGCACGTCCGCCCGTGTTGTGAATGAGGTTGACAAGGTTTTTGTTTATTTTCCCTGCAAGAACCATCTGCACAATGTCCATTGATTCCTTATCGGTGACGCGCAATCCGCCGACAAATTCCGATTTTGCGCCGACCTTTCCGAGCATTTCGGAAATCTCGGGACCGCCGCCGTGAACAAGCACAACGCGGATTCCGATGAGGGAAAGCAGAAGAATGTCTCCCATGACGGCTTCCTTCAGCTCGTCACTGAGCATGGCGTTTCCGCCGTATTTAATGACGATGATTTTGTTATAGTATTTTTGAATATATGGCAGTGCCTCCACAAGAATTTTGGCACGGTCCGCATTTGAAATTCTGCTCATTTTGCCTTTCCCTCCTTGGCATTATGTACGGTAGTCACCGTTGATTTTGACGTAATCATATGTGAGGTCACAGCCCCATGCAACCGCAGAAGCACTGCCGTCAGAGAGCTGAATGCTGATTGTGATTTCGTCTTCCGAAAGAATCTTTTTCGCAGTGTCCTCATCAAAGTCAACACCGCTGCCGTTCCGGCAAACGGCAATTTCGCCGGCTGAAGACGAAAGAGAAACCGCAATTTTTGTCACATCGCACTCGGCACCGCTATAGCCGACCGCACATAAAATTCTGCCCCAGTTTGCGTCCGCGCCGAACATCGCCGCCTTGAAAAGCGATGAGCAGATGACGCTCTTTGCAACAGTCTTGGCATTTTTAACGTCACACGCGCCCGAAACGCGGCATTCGAGAAGCTTTGTCGCACCCTCGCCGTCCTTTGCAATTGCACGGCAGAGATATGTTGTCACAGCGGAAAGTGCCTTGCAGAAGGCGTCAAAGTCCGCACCCTCACAGGAAATCTCATCATTTTGTGCCATGCCGTTCGCAAGAATGCTCACCATGTCGTTTGTTGAGGTGTCGCCGTCAATGCTGATCATATTGAAGGAATCGCACACATCGCGGCTGAGGGCCACTTGGAGCATTTCGGAGGAAATGGAAATGTCGGTTGTGATGAAAACCAGCATTGTTGCCATGTTCGGATGAATCATACCGGAGCCTTTTGCAATTCCGCCGATTCGGCAGGTTTTTCCGCCGATTTCAAGCTCAAATGCAATTTCCTTTTGACATGTGTCGGTTGTCATAATCGCGCTTGCCGCGTCACCGCTTCCGTTTTCGGAAAGCGCGGCGCACAGCGCAGGCATTGCACCTTCAATCGGTGCGAGGTCAAGAGGCTGTCCGATGACACCCGTTGACGCAACAATAACATCACTGCGGTCAATGCCTGTGTATTCTTCAACCAGAACACACATACCCTCCGCAATTTCAATTCCGTTTGCGTTGCAGGTGTTCGCGTTGCCGCTGTTGCAGATGATCGCGCACGCTTCGCCGTCCGCAAGATTCTTTTTCGTGACATATATAGGCGCGCCCTTCACAAGATTCTGAGTGTATGCACTTGCTGCCGCAGCCCGTGTCTCGCTGATAATCAGCGCAAGGTCTTTTTTGTCCTTGTTTTTGCGTATTCCGGCATGAACACCGGAGGCTGTGAAGCCTTTTGCGGCACAAACACCGCCGTCAATTCTTTTCATGATATGAAACCCTCCTTAAAGTGTGAGACCTTGGGTCTCGTCCGCTCCCGTGATGAGATTGAAGCATTGAATTGCCGCGCCCGATGCACCCTTGCCGAGGTTGTCAAAGCGTGACACGATTAAAATTCTGTCATCATTTCCCGCTACGGTGATTTCCATGCTGTCCCTGCCGCAGAAGGTGTTTGCCGCAAGCATTCCGTCAGGGGCGAACGGCGCAACAGAGATGAGCTTTTGCCCGTCATAATGCTCCGCAAGCATTTCGCGGATTTCCGCAGCACTGCACTTTTTGGCAAGCAGACGTGCATTGAGCGGAATTGAAACGGACATTCCGCTGTAGAAGTCCGCAACAATCGGTGAGAAGCACGGCTTAAAGTCAAGACCGCAGATTTTCTTCATTTCGGGAAGATGCTTGTGGTTTTGAGTCAGCCCGTATTGACGCGGACTGTCAAGCTCTCCGCTGCGCTCCGCGCTTTCATATTCCGCAATCATTTTCTTGCCGCCGCCGCTGTAGCCTGTGACCGAGGTGCAGACAATCGGATAGTCGGGGGCGATGATTCCGTGTGAGACGAGAGGAGCTGCAATTGAGCAGAAACCGCTTGCGTGGCAGCCCGGAACCGCAACCCGCGAAGATGAAAGAAGCTTTTCCTTCAGAGCCGCGGAAAGCTCGGGAAAGCCATATGCCCAATCGGGGTCGGTGCGGTGCGCGGTTGAGGTGTCGAGAAGCTTCACATGCTTGCTTTCAATTGCATTGCAGATTTCAGTCGCTGCGGAATCGGGCAGACACAGAAAAGCGGCATCAGCACTTTCAATTGCTTCCTTTCGGCGTGCAAAATCCTTGCGCTCGTCCTCTCCGAGAACAATCAGCTCAATATCATCGCGCGCGGAAAGTCTGTCATGAATGCGAAGACCCGTTGTTCCGGCGCTTCCGTCAATAAAAACCCTTGTCTTTGACATTTTTGTTTTCTCCTTGTAAATATGTATAAATATTCATATTATACTACATATTAAACCACAAATATGCAAAAACGTCAAGAGGTTTTTGCATAAATATTCAACTAAAATGAATATTTTGTATATATCAACAAAAATGAACGAAGAAATGAAGCCGATTTTGAACACGGGTGCTTTCGGCTTTGAAAATGTATTCCGATTTCTGTTTACAACCGCGGCGGAATGTGATATACTTAATATAATGAAACCTAATTTTGGGGAGTGATGTACAATGAACAAATATACTGGTCACCCGTCACAGCTTTGCGGAGTGGAGGAGGTCACGCTTGCAAAGGGACGCGGAAAGGGAATGACGCTTCTTGAAATCAGAAACGGAAAGGGCTTGCGTCTCACGCTGTCCGCCGACCGCTGTATGGACATTTCAAGGCTGTCGGTCGGGGAGGTTAATATGGGATTTTTTGCCCCGTGCGGATATGCCGCGCCGGCATTTTATGACAATTGCGGCACGGGTTTTCTGAAATCGTTCACGGCAGGCTTTCTGACAACCTGCGGCTTTGCAAATGCAGGCTCACCCTGCACCGACGAAGGCGAGGAGCTGCCGCTCCACGGCACGGTGTCGAACCTTCCGTGCGAGAGCTATTCATATGAAGAAACCGAAACGGAAATCATTGTCCGTGCCGAGGTGCGTGACGCGTCCCTGTTCGGAAAGAAATATCTTCTGCACAGAAAATATATATGCTCAAAGACCGAAAACAAGCTGACAATCCGCGACTCGGTCGAAAACATTGACACCGTGACGCTTCCGTGCATGCTGCTCTATCATTTCAACATGGGCTACCCTCTGCTTTCAGAAAAGGCTGAGGTGCAGATTCCGTCACATTCGGTCAAGCCGAGGAATGAACATGCGGCGGAGGATTTGGAAAACTGCCTTGTGATGGAGAAGCCGCAGAGAGGATATGAGGAACGCTGCTATTATCATGATGTGCAGGCAAGGGACGGACGCGCAAGTGTCGGAATTTTCAATCCCGACGCGGAATGCGGACTTGTGATGACATTCGGAAAGGACACGCTTGACTGCTTCACAGAGTGGAAAATGATGGGCGAGGGCGAATATGTTCTCGGACTTGAACCGTCAAACTGCACACCGGACGGACGTGCGGCAGACAGGAAATGCGGAGTTCTGAAGTTCATTGCACCCGGGGAATGTTATGAGACCGAAATTGAACTGAGCTTCACAAAAGAAAAAATTAAGCTCGGATAGGCAGAGGCGGCACGGACCGACATGGGTTCGGGTTCCGTCTGCACGGAGCGCACGGGAGACAAACAAATGACTTTGCAGCAGATTTTTTATGTGATAACAATTGCGGAGAGCGGCTCAATGAACCGCGCGGCGGAAAAGCTGTTTATATCTCAGCCGACTCTGACAAGCGCGGTCAGGGAGCTTGAGAGCGAGCTTGGAATAACAATATTCCGCAGAACGGGCAAGGGGACGGTGCCGACGTCGGAGGGTGAGGAGTTCCTGATTTATGCGCGCCAGCTTCATCAGCAGTATGAGCTGATTGACGCGAAATATACCAATCCTCAGAACATAAAAAGACGGTTCGGTGTATCGTCCCAGCATTATTCCTTTGCGGTCAAGGCGTTTGTCGAGACGGTGAAGCAGTTTGACATGCAAAAATATGAGTTTGCAATGCGTGAGGTGAAAACGGCTGAGGTAATCGGCGATGTGAGCAGCCTGAAAAGCGAAATCGGGCTGCTGTATCTGAATGACTTCAATGAAAAGGTCATCACGAAAATGCTCCGTGACAATGACCTTGAATTTCATGGGCTGATTGACTGCAAGGCATATGTCTACATATGGAAGGGACACCCCCTGGCAAAGAACGGGGAAATTCGGTTTTCGGAGCTGAAGGACTATCCGTGCCTTTCCTTTGAGCAGGGAGAGAAGGGGTCGTTCTATTTTGCAGAGGAGATTCTGAGCACAAACGAATATCCAAAAATGATAAAGGCGGCAGACCGCTCAACCATGCTCAATCTCATGGTCGGACTGTGCGGCTACACCCTCTGCTCGGGAATAATCTGTGAGGAGCTGAACGGCAGCGACTTCCTTGCTGTGCCGTATGTTTCCGATGATGACAACCCCAACGGCACAATGAAAATCGGCTATATTGTCAAAAAGGGCGTGCCGCTCAGCGAAATGGGGAAAACATATATCAGCGAGCTGGAGACATATCTTGCAAAGTGCCGCGCGTTATAAATTTTATTTATAGCTTTTCATAGCAAATATGTATTGGACAAAACGGCGGAGCGGTGGTATACTATGCTCATGAAACGAAAACGATTTGGGAGGAGATTAATTATGAAAAGAATTTTATCTGTAGCTTTGGCGGCTGTCCTTGCAGCACTGACGCTTGCGTCCTGCGGAGGCAGCAAGGGAATCACTGTTGCGGTTCCGAACGACACGACAAACGAGGCGAGAGCGCTTCTTCTGCTTGAGGAGAACGGATACATCAAGCTGAAGGACGGCGCAGGAATCACTGCGACAATCAAGGATATTGCGGAAAATCCGTATAACATCAGCTTCAAAGAGGTTGAGGCGGCTCAGCTTCCGAACATGCTGAAGGACGTTGATTATGCGGTCATCAATTCAAACTATGCGATTCAGGCAGATTTGAACCCTGTTTCCGATTCACTTCTGATTGAAGGCTCGTCCTCAGAATACGGAAACATTGTTGCCGTGAAGGAAGGCAATGAGAACAAGGACGAAATCAAGGCACTGAAGGCGGCTTTGGAAAGCAAGGCTGTCAAGGATTACATCACAAAGGAATATAACGGCGCGGTTGTCAGCACGGTTGACAATCCCGGTGACGGATATGACAGCACGGTTGACTATGCGGCACTTGCAGGCAAGAAAATCACTGTTGCGGCATCACCCACACCTCATGCCGAGATATTGAAGGTTGTTGAAGAGATTTTGGCAGAGAAGGACATCACGCTTGATGTTAAGGAATTCACCGACTATGTTCAGCCGAACAACGTTGTTGAGAGCGGAGAGATTGACGCGAACTACTTCCAGCACCTGCCCTATCTGAATGATTTCAATGACCAGAACGGAACACACCTTGTTTCAATCGGCGCATTTCATGTTGAGCCCATCGCGCTCTACGGCGGAAAGCAGACAACGCTTGACGCTCTGAAAAAATAAGTAAAAAAGAATATGAATCGGGGATTGCGGGCTGCCGCAATCCCCCGATTTGCTGTTCGGAGCTGCCTTTATGCGGCTTTGCGCGGCGGAACGGAGAAAAATATGATTGAGCTTAAAAACATCTCAAAGTCCTTCAAAACATCAAACGGTGCGGTTGAGGCTTTGAAAAACGTATCGCTGACGATTGAGGACGGCGATATATACGGAATAATCGGCATGAGCGGTGCGGGAAAAAGCACGCTTGTGCGCTGCATAAACATGCTTGAACGACCGACGGAGGGCGAGGTTCTGGTGAACGGTGAGAACATCGGAGAGCTGAATGCCGCGGAGCTGAGAAAGAGACGGCGCAGAATGACCATGATTTTTCAGGGCTTCAATCTGCTCATGCAAAGAAACTGCCTTGACAATATATGCTTCCCGATGGAGCTTTCGGGAGTGAGCAAAAAAGACGCAAGGCGGCGTGCGGCGGAGCTTCTGAAAACGGTCGGGCTGCCCGACAAGGGAAAGGCATATCCGGCGCAGCTTTCGGGCGGACAGCAGCAGAGAATCGCAATTGCGCGCGCACTTGCAACCGACCCCGAAATTCTGCTTTGTGATGAAGCGACCAGCGCGCTTGACCCGAAAACGACGCAGTCAATTCTGGAGCTGATAAAGGAAATCAACCGCAAGCTGGGCATAACGGTCATTGTCATCACACATCAGATGAGTGTTGTTGAGAAAATATGCAGCAAGGTTGCAATTCTGGACGGCGGCGAGGTTGTCGAGGAGGGTGATGTGAGCGAGGTGTTCACCAATCCGAAATCTGACGCGGCGCGGAGACTTGTGTTCCCCGACGGTGTGGATTCGCAGGTTCCGTCATTTGCGTCCGACGGCGTAATCAGGCTTGTCTATAACGGCGCACCCGTTGCCGACACGCCGCTGATTGCAAAAATGGCAATGGAAAGCGGCATTGCCGCAAATATTCTTGCGGCACAGACAAAGTGTATCGGAGACAAGGTTTTCGGAAACATGCTGCTTGACATAAAGGGCGAGGGCGAGACGGAGCGTGCAATGGAATATCTCGCGAACACGCCGAACATCATTGTGAGGAGGATTGAGAAGAGTGCTTGAACAGCTTTTGGCAAATGAAACCGTTGCGGAGGCGGTTGAAATTCTCCGCAGTGAGCTTTTTCTTGCGATTTGGGAAACGTTTTATGTGACGGTTGTTGCAACGTTTTTCTCAATTGTAATCGGACTTCCTCTCGGAGTTCTGATTGTTGCGGGTGAGAAGGACGGCGTCATGCCACTTCCGAGACCCGTTCTGAGCGTCATAAACGTTGTCATCAATCTTTTGCGTTCGGTTCCGTTTCTGATTCTCATGATTTTGGTTTTCCCTCTGACAAGGCTGATAATCGGTACGGTTGTCGGCACGGCGGCGTCAATTGTTCCGCTTGTCATTGCGGCAGCACCATTTGTTGCGCGTCTGGTCGAGAGCAGTCTGCGTGAGGTCAACCCGAACATAATTGAGGCCGCACAGAGCATGGGAGCGTCACCGTTTAAAATTATAACACGCGTCATGCTGCCCGAGAGCGTTCCGTCACTTGTGTCGGGGTTCACAATTGCAATAACAACCATTCTGGGCTATTCTGCCATGAGCGGTATCATAGGCGGCGGCGGTCTCGGAAAAATTGCAATTAACTATGGATACTACAGATATAAATACCTTGTTATGATGATTGCGGTTATTTTCCTGATTATATTGGTTCAGATTTTTCAGGCTGTCGGAACATACATTGCCGTGAAGTCGGACAAAAGACTGAAAAAGAGCTGACGGGTTATAGGAAAAATTTATAGCTTTGCATAATAATTATGTATTGGACAAAATGCGGCTGAAGTGCTATACTAAACCTATCGAAATGATAGGAGATAAATTTCAGATTGAGGAGGAATTGAAAATGGCAGACAGAAAATACAGATTTGAGACCCTTCAGGTTCAGGCAGGACAGGAGCAGCCCGATCCTGCGACCGATGCGAGAGCTGTTCCGATTTATGCGTCAACCTCGTTTGTGTTCCACAATGCGCAGCACGCGGCGGACAGGTTCAGCCTGAAGGATTCGGGAAACATCTACGGCAGACTGACAAATCCGACACAGGGTGTTTTTGAAGAAAGAATGGCGGCACTCGAAGGCGGTTCTGCGGCACTTGCGGTTGCGTCGGGAGCGGCGGCAATAAATTATACCATACAGGCGCTTGCAAAGACGGGCGAGCATATTGTGTCATCAAAGACAATATACGGCGGAACATATAATCTGCTTGCCAACACTCTTCCGCTGACATCGGGCATTTCGGCAACCTTTGTTGACCCTGAGGAGGAGGGGGCATTTGAAAAGGCAATACGTCCCGAAACAAAAGCAATTTACATTGAGACTCTCGGAAACCCGAATTCAAACATAATTGACATTGAGGAGCTTGCAAAAATTGCGCACAAGCACGGGATTCCGCTTGTTGTTGACTCAACGTTTGCAACGCCGTATCTTGTGAGACCGATTGAATACGGTGCGGATATTGTGGTTCACAGTGCAACGAAGTTCATCGGCGGTCACGGTGCGGCAATCGGCGGTGTCATTGTTGACGGGGGCACATTCGACTGGAAGGCGTCGGGCAGATATCCGTGGATATCCGAGCCGAACCCGTCATATCACGGAATCAGCTTTGCCGACGCGGCAGGCACTGCGGCTTTTGCCACATATATCAGGGCAATTCTTCTGCGTGACACCGGCTCAACGATTTCACCGTTTCATGCATTCATGTTCCTTCAGGGGCTGGAGACGCTTTCACTCAGAGTTGAGAGACATGTGTCGAATGCGCTGAAAATCGTTGACTATCTCAAGAATCACCCGTCAGTCGAGGCGGTTCACCACCCGTCACTTGAAACAGAGCCGAGCCACGGACTGTATTCAAAATATTTCCCGAACGGCGGAGGTTCGATTTTCACCTTTGAAATAAAGGGAAATGCAGAGACGGCGCAGAAATTCATAGACAATCTGAGAATTTTTTCCCTCCTTGCAAATGTTGCGGACGTGAAATCACTGGTGATTCACCCTGCGTCAACAACACACTCACAGCTCACCGAAAGCGAGCTTGCGGAGCAGGGAATCAAGCCGAACACAATCAGACTTTCAATCGGTATTGAAAATGTTGATGACCTCAGTGAGGCTCTGGACGATGCATTCGCAGCAGCAAAAGCCTGAAAATGTGAATCTGATACCCCCATTGCCGAGGGGGCATTGAATCAAAAAAAGCTTGCGTCAGCAAGCTTTTTTTTGATGTTTATTGGAATACGGGTCACGGTGGAAATAACAAACATTTGGAAATCAAAACGTTTGTTGTTTTTTTCATTTCTGCCGATTTGCGATTTAAAAAGCATCTTTACCGCTTTGATAAGCATATTTAATGGAATTGATATAAATGCATACAGAATCGATATTTGCAGGTACAAAAGTTTGACCTAAATTTATATAAATATAAAATATTGACAAATATACCATAATATGGTATAGGTAGTTATAGGACTTTTAAGAAAGGAGAAAAACATATAAAAACTTATTTTACAAATGATTAGGAGGAAAAAATGAAAAAAGGTTTGTTTTTAAAAATTTATTTAGTTATTTTGATTACGGTTTGTAACATCAATGTATTTGCCGTGAGTGATGCGGTATGTGTATTTACTTGTGATACAATTTTTGACTCAACTGTTAAAAATGAATGTTTAAATGAAGAATGTCTTAATTTGTATGGGAATGTTATGTTAAGATCCGGAATTTCGGGAAATAGCTTATATTTTGATGGTTCTAATGCATATTTAAAGGGGAATAGCACAAAGAGGATAACAGATTTAAACAAATGGACGGCGACCCTTTGGATAAAACCTGATATTGACAATGCGGAAGGACTTATTCCTATTGCAAAAAATGAGGTTTTTTCGGTAAATCTTAATAAGAATACAAAAAAGATTGAAATTCTGATAAAAGATAGTTCAGACGGACTGATATCCAACTATACATTTAATAGTGATGTATGGAATCATATAGCCTTAAGTTATGATTCAGAAATGTTAAAGTTGTATGTTAACGGAAAGGTGGACAGCAGATGTTTAAATCAAAAGAAAAAATTTTTTGATGATTCAATTGTTTTTATAGGGAAGCAAGATTCTAAATTTTATAAAGGCTGTATAGATGAAATAGCGGTTTATGCCAAGTGTCTGTCTGCAACAGATATTGCTGATTTATATAAAGGTATTTCAGGACAAGCAACTGACTGGAATTTTGTGTCATATCCGTTGAGGGCGCAGTATCCTAATGGTATTGAAACAATTAATTCTGCGTTAGCAAAAGAAAGTGAAATTGTTAAACCAATTGACACAGGTTTTGAAGAAAGAAATGAAATTGGTGCTGTAAAGAATGAAAGCTATAATGGGCAGCTTAAAATTACAGAAGAAAAATATAGTGGAAAGTTTGCTCTTGAGATAATAAAAAGGGATAATAATATCATTCCTATAAAAGAAACAGATTATTTTAAAACTTCAGACAATGCGGTTATTGTCCCCAATAATACCAATTTGAATACAAGTGCCGAGATAACTGGGGATGACGGCGCCTCTGCGGCTGTTAACAATAGGTTTGCAGCAGTGGAAGAGATAAAAACAAAGTGTAATTTTTTTGAAGTAATGCTGAAACCAATGTATTTATCAGAGGAAATATCGTTTTACACTAAAGCGATGGTGAAAGATTCAGATGACAGTGTTACTGAAAAATATGTAATTATCAAAAGCGATAATGATGGTGATGGTATATTTAAGGTGGGTGAAGACTTCAGCAGAGGCAAGTGGCAAATGGTCAAGCTTAATTTGCTTGATGTTGACGAGACGTTTGAAAGCGGGATTGTTTCCGGATTGTATATCTCAGCCAACGATGGGTCCCATTGGATATTTGATAATATTACTTCAGGGTATAAAAAGATAAATGAAACCAATGCAAATATGTCGGAATTTATTCAAAATAATGTTATTTATACAACCGAAGGAATTAAATTTG
>CAKSIW010000027.1 GCA_934463175.1 uncultured Clostridia bacterium
GGTTGAGGGTGCAGACGGAGTGAAAACGGTGTGCAGATATGTTCCCGACACCAAATGTATTGCATTCATTGCAACTGAGTTGGAGGCAAGCGATGGCATTGCGGTTGCAATTGAGATCACATATCTTGACACGGACGGCAAGTTGGCATTTCAATACTTTAAACCTCTCGACGGCGGGAAATATGCGCTTAATACGATCGATTGCGGCAGAATGACCGGCACAAGAGAATGGAAAACTCTTTCAATCAAACCGGACAAAGCTATGTTTGGAGACGAGTCAGGCGCAAGATGGGATTTTTCAGGTGCGGACTTCGGTCTTCGCACAAGCGAGGGAAGCGGCTGCTATGTCAAACGCGTTGAAATGATTGAAGCGGATTTATATGAATAATATACAGGAGATGGACAAAATGTGGAACGGCAAAATGAAGGCTCTGACATTCAGCTATGATGACGGAGTGACGCAGGACAGGCGGCTGATTGAAATATTCAACAGATACGGACTCAAGGCAACCTTCAATCTCAACTCATGCCTTCTCGGAAAGAGCGGTGAGCTTGAATTTGGGGAAAAGCGGATTTCGCACAACAAGCTCAGAGCCGATGAGGTGAAAGAGGCATACCGCGGACATGAGGTTGCGGCGCACACTCTGACTCATGTTATGCTGACTCTTCAGGACGATGCGGAGGTTGTCCGTCAGGTTGGTGAAGATGAGAAAAATCTGGAGAGCATAACGGGCGGTGAGGTGGTCGGAATGGCATATCCTTGCAGCGGTGCAAGCTATGACGACCGTACGGCGCGGCTGATTGGTGAGAACACGGGGATTCGGTATGCCAGAACGAACAAATCAAACTTCAGCTTTGACCTTCAGAAAAATCTGCTGCTTTTTGCTCCGACGGTACATCACACAGACTTTGAAAAAATGTTTGAGCTTGGTGAGAGGTTTTTGAATGCCGAACCCGACAAACCGCAGCTGTTTTATATATGGGGACACAGCTATGAGTTTGATGTTGATGATTCGTGGGATTTGTTTGAGAATTTCTGTAAAAAAATCAGCGGACACAGTGACATATTCTACGGTACAAACCGAGAGACGCTCTTGGACAGAGAGTAATTTTTCGGGCGGTTTGTGAATCGCTCTGCGATAATTAAAAAACAGCTTCACTTTGCAATTATGGTTGCGGAGCGGAGCTGTTTTTTTGCGGAAAAAACTTGCGGAACGCAAAAAACTGTGATATATTGTTTAATATACAGATTTTATGAGAAAAATGAAGGAATGCGGAATGTTAAAAATGAAAAGCATTAAAGCATAAAAAAATAGTGCGGCGCTGCTCCGTTACGGTAAGGTGTAATTGGATAGAATAATAACCGACAGAGCAGCACTGCATTACGTTTATATATTATAGCACAGTATACCCTGATTTGAAAAGGGGTTTTGTAAAAAAATGTAAGGAATTTTTTGAATGTGTCTTATAAGACATAACATAATTACGTTTTACGGGAGGAATTTAATTATGGAAAAGAACAGTTATGATGTGCCTGCTTTGCAAATCGAAAAATACAGCGGAAAATATGACGATGAAATCATATCACTGATTCTTGATATTCAAAACAATGAATATAAAATAGCCCTGTCGATTAGTGAACAGCCAGACTTGCTTGATATAAAGCACTGTTATCAGCAGGATGGAGGCGAATTCTGGGTTGCACTGTCAGGCGGCAGTGTAATCGGGACAATCGGGCTTATGATGAAGGAACGGCACTGTGCCGTTGTAAAGAAGTTTTTTGTCAAAAAAGAGTTCCGTTCCCGGAAGGTCGGATATGCGCTGTACAGTGAGCTTTTGAAATATGCCGAAAGCCGGAAACTTTGTTATCTCATACTTGACACGCCATCTGTTGCTCATGCCTCTCACAGATTTTATGAGAAGGCAGGTTTTTGCAAAATCAGCGCAGAAAGTCTGCCGGTGCCGTATTCATATCCCGACAGGGACAGCATTCTTTATCTGTTAAGGCTCTGAAATCCGATTAAGCACGGAAAATGCTGTCGGCGGTGCAGCAAAGGGCTTTTTTACGGCAATTCGGGCAGAACAAATATTTTTGAGAATGTATTGACTTTTCGGTGTATGTGTATTATAATATAACTAACGAGTGTTAGTTAGTTGAATGTGTCGTTGAAGGGTGCGGATTTGCTTATTGCCGCACAGCGGAAAATGTTTTGTGCACCATTAAAAGAGTGCTCAGATGCGGGTATGTAACCTGAAACACAAGAAATTAAAGAAAGAGAGAGAAGATTATGAAAACTAAAAGAATTATTGCGTCAGGCGTTGCCGCCGCTTTGCTGTTCACAAACACAGCGTTTGCTTCCGATATGTATGCGACACGCGGAGAGACTGCGGATATGCTGCTTTCTGCGGCAGATGACTATAACAAGGATATAAAGCGCAGCGACATAATAAAAGGCTATGGCGGTGACAGCGAGCTTCACGAGGATTGGAACATCAACCGTGCCGAGGCACTTGTCATGCTGTCACGTGCATTCGGAAAGCTTCCCGAGCTTGTCGGACATAATGCAAGAACTGCACTGAAAAGCGGTGATTTTACGGATATTCCCGATTGGGCAAGACCCGAGCTTCAGCCGGTTCTCGATGCCGGTATTGCGGCAGGAACGTCCGACGGACTCTTTTCGCCTTATGACGATGTAACAAAAGAGCAGATGGAGCTTTTCATAAAACGTGCATATGCATTGTTCGGGACAAATGAAAAGGACGATTTTTATGCGGCGGTTAACAGGGACGCGCTTAATAAGCTCGAATTAAAACCCGGGCGAATGATAGCGGGAGCACTTTATGACCTTCAGGACGACAGCACGGAGAAGGTGGACGCTGTTATTCAAGAGGCAATTGAACAAAACGGTGAAAAGGGGAGCAATGAGCAGAAAATAGCTGACTTTTACAAAAACATACTGGACAAAGAGAGCCGCAATGAAATCGGCATCGCTCCGATAAAGCCATATCTTGCCGATATTGATTCCGCGAAAAATGCAGAGGAGCTTGCAGATGTGCAGATAAAGCTCATTAAAAATCTGTATATGGTTCCGTTTACGGCTTTTTCCGTTATTGAGGATTTCAAGGACAGTACAAAATATATTATGTATTTCGGAACGGCAGAGCCGTATCTGACAAAGGACTTTTATTTAAACGGAACGGAGGCTCAGAAGGCGAGCTATCTGAAATATTTAAAGACTGTTTCGGAAATTGCGGGCGAGAATATGTCAGACGGACAGCTTGAGAATTTCTATAATTTTGAAAAAACACTTGCGGAGAAAAAGCTGAAGCCCGAGGACGGCAATAATGTGGATATAATTTACAATATATACACTTTTGATGAAATACAGTCTCTTTTTCCAAGCATTGATTTGACCGGGGTTTTGAACAGTCTTGGTCTTAAAAAAGAGGATATAATTCTTGTGACAGATGAGGAACTCACAAAAGAGTTTGCAAAAAGTTTCACAGATGAAAACCTTGAAACGCTCAAAACTGCTGCAAAGCTGAGTGTGCTTCTGAATTACGGCGGTGCACTGAACACGGAGTTCACCGATGCCGCCGACACTTTTAATCAGGAATTTCTCGGCATTTTGGGAACATATTCCGATGAAGAGCGTGCCGTAATAACTGTCGCAAACATTATGCCCGATTATATCGGTGAAATTTATGCAGAAAAGTATTTCACTGAGGAGGCAAAACAAAGCGTTCTCAAAATGGTGAATGACATTATATCGGTTTACAAGGAGCGAATCGGCAAGCTTGACTGGATGAGTCCCGAAACAAAAGCAAAAGCGATTAACAAGCTTGACAAAATGGGAGTTAAAATCGGTTACCCCGACACATGGGAAACCTATCTTGACGACGCCGAAATCAAGTCAAATGCGGAGGGCGGAAGTTATTTTGACAATATAACCGAAATAGCAAAGGCAGCAATGAAACACTTGTCAGAACTTCAGGGAACGGCTCCCGACAAAACAAAATGGGAAATGTATCCGTATACGGTCAATGCGTGCTACAGCGCAACCTCAAATGACATCACTTTCCCTGCGGCAATATTGCAGCCGCCGATGTATGACGTTAATGCGTCATATGAAGAAAATCTGGGCGCAATCGGATATATCATCGCACATGAAATTACGCACGCTTTTGACAATAACGGTGCAAAGTTTGACGAAAACGGAAATGCAGCCGACTGGTGGACGGAAAAGGATTATGCCGAATTTGAAAAAAGATGTGAAAAAACGGTGTATTTCTATGACAGGCAGGAAGGCATTCCGGGTGTTCCGATGAACGGACGGCAGACACTCAGTGAAAATGTTGCAGATCAGGGTGCTGTGCAATGTATCACGGAGGTTGTGTCGAGACTGGAAAACCCTGACTATAAGAAGCTGTATCATTCCATGGCAAAGGCATGGGCGAGCACAAAAACGCGGGAATATGCAAAATATACGGCTGGCATGGACGTTCATTCAGATGACAAGCTGCGTGTTAACCGTGTTGTTGTGAACTGCGGTGAATTCTACACAGCTTTCGGAATAACGGAAAAGGACGGTATGTGGGTTGCCCCTGCGGAACGGGTGAAGATTTGGTAAATGCCTTTGGCTTCCGCGTTATTGCCGATGTGAATTTTTCGCACATGATTCTCGGAGGGCGGCACTGAAAATTTAAAATCAAGCAGACCATATTATTATACGGTCTGCTTTTTATTTTGTATAGTGCAAATAAAATTTACTTTTGTGCAAATACAAGCATGGGGCGGTGTGGTATTATATAGCTAAAGTAGTGAAAGGGCATGAATGCTGCGGCATTGTTAATTATGACGGCGGGAATGAGAAGCCGATACGCGGCAGCCAAGCCTTCATTTCTTTCGCTTTCGGCACTCATTATGACCTGTGAATGCGGAATATATTTTGTTGTATGTTGCCGCACAGTATCTTTGATTATGCTAAAGCAGAGCTTTTATTGAGCGCGAGTATTCATTCGGACTCATGCCTGTGAACCGTTTGAACTGACGCGAGAAATAGTGTATTGACGAATAGCCGAGAATTTCGGCAATTTGCGAAATATTGTAGTTATCCTCGCGCAGAAGCTGTTTTGCCCGTTCGGTTTTCAGCAGTAAAAAATAGTTGATCGGTGAGGTCGAAAAAGCTCTGTTAAAAAGGTCATTGATTGTTGTTTTGTTGAGTGACGAGCATTTTTCGAGACGGTCAATCGTAATTTTTTCGCCGATGTGTGTGTGCATATAATTGAGAATCACACTGAGGCGTGCGTCACGGTTGTTTTCGCTTAAGGTTGAATACTGCTTGCCCGAAATGTCCGAACGGAGAAATGAAATGAGAAGCTCGCAGATATAGTTTTTTATGAGCTGCGGAGCACCGATAATCGGAAGTTTGCGGCGCGAGAGCTTATAGCAGAAAACTATGTTCAGCGGTGTTTCAAAGCAGTTTGTGAATTCGGAGATGATTTTTGAAATAAGCTCCTTTTGCTTTTGACCGACATTGAGTTTTCTGCCGCAGAAATAAGTCATTGCGTCGGAATTGCATTCAAATGAGATAATAGCAACGCTCGGTGCGGTTTTGTTTGAGGTTATATTATGCCATTCGTTAGGCTTATGAAAATATGCTTCGCCCTGCGAAAGCGTTAATGTGCCGCTGCCTGCGGTGATTTGCGCCTCGCCCTTGTCGATATAGACCATTTCCCAAAACGGGTGGGATTCTCCGACAAATTTAAATTCGGTATCATATTCAAAATATCTCACCGAATAGATTTTGTTTATGCTTATTTCATCACGCAGAAGAGACGGCTTGTATTCAGGCATGGGGCACCTCCGGAAATATTATTGCTCAGTTAAAGTATATCAACAAAAAACAATTTAGTCAACAGTGCGGAAAAATAAAAATCAGAATGAGAGGAGAAAACTGAAATGCTGATAAAAAACGGAATACTGAATGGACAAAAATGCGACATTCTTGTCGAGGACGGCAGAATTTCAAAAATCGGAAGAATTTCGGGAGACGGATATGATGCGGACGGGCTGGAGATTTTCCCCGGTCTTGTTGACATTCATGCGCACGGTTTCATGGGTGCGGACACTATGGACGGTGAGCTTGAAGCGCTGTCACGCGCCTTGGCTGAACGCGGAACGACAACATGGTATCCCACAACGATGACGGAATCACGTGAGAGAATTATGCACGCGTGCAATGCCGACATTCAGACGGGCGGTGCAAATATTTTGGGCTTTCACACGGAAGGACCGTATGTTTCGTCTGAATATAAGGGGGCGCAGAATGAGAAATATATAAAAAATCCAAGTGCGGAAGAATTTCGGGAGTTTAAAAACATAAAGCTGGTTACAATCGCGCCGGAGCTTGAAGGCGCGGAGGAGTTTATTGAAAGCTGCGGCTGCGTTGTGTGCCTCGGACACAGCGGAGCAAGCTATGCCGAAGGCGTTTCGGCTGCACGTGCAGGGGCGAAGTGCCTCACGCACACATTCAACGCAATGCCGCCTTTTCATCACCGTGAGCCGTCACTGATTGGTGCGGCGATAACCGAGGATATGTATGTTCAGGTTATTTCGGACGGACTTCATCTTCACCGCGCCGCGGTTCTGGCTCTTTATCGGATTTTCGGCGCGGACAGAATGATATTAATCAGCGACAGTATGCGTGCCGCAGGGCTTTGTGACGGTGAATATGAGTTCGGCGGTCAGCAGATTACGGTCAGGGGCGGCATTGCGAGAACCGATGAAGGCAAAATTGCGGGAAGCACATCTTGTCTCATGGACTGCGTCAGAACCGCGGTCAGAATGGGCATACCCAAGCATGATGCGGTTAAAATGGCGAGTGAAACGCCGTCGGCACTGATGGGAATTAACAAGGGCAGGCTTGTGTGCGGATATGACGCAGATATTTTGCTTTGTGACAAGGATTTGAATGTTAAACGGGTCATGATAAACGGAAAATTCTACAAATAAGGAGAGTGACGTGAAATGAGAGTTATAATATGTGAAAACTATGAAGAAATGTCAGAGGAGGCTGCAAAAATCGTTGCGGGGCAGATTATGCTGAAACCGAACTGTACGCTCGGCCTGGCAACGGGGTCAACGCCTGTGGGAATGTATGGCATACTGTGCGATATGCATGAGGACGGCAGACTTGATTTTTCGGAGGTGAAGAGCTTTAACCTTGATGAATACTATCCGCTCGATTCCGAAAATGAGCAAAGCTATCACTATTTTATGAACAAAAATCTGTTCGGCAGAGTTAATATAAAGAAAGAAAACACGTATATCCTCAATGGTACGGCGGACAATGCGGAAAAGGAGTGTGCGGACTTTGAAAGGCTCATTGAGCAAAACGGCGGAATTGATTTGCAGATACTCGGAATAGGTGAAAACGGTCATATCGGTTTTAACGAGCCGGGTGCAAAGCTTAACACGAAAACACATCTCACTGCCCTGACCGAAAGCACAATCAGCGCAAATTCAAGATTTTTCGCTTCACCGGCTGATGTTCCGCACAGTGCATTGACAATGGGAATTGCCACAATTCTAAAGTCAAAAAAAATTGTGCTTCTGGCAAGCGGTGCGGCAAAGCACCGAGCCGTGAAAGCAATGCTGAAGGAAACCATAGATACAGATGTCCCGGCAACTGTGCTCAACCTGCATGATGATGTTGTGCTTATATGTGATAAAGCCGCATATTACAGTGAACGGATAGGGGTTGACATAGGCGGTACGGATATTAAATTCTGCGTGCTTGATGATGAAAACAAGCCCACATACAAAGCCTCTGTTCCGACCAATAATGAGAGTGAACAGGCTCTCATTGATGAAATCGCGGACGAGTGCAAGAAAATCATGACGAAATTTACAATAACGGCGGTGGGTGCAGGCACGCCCGGTATCATACGGGATTCGTGCGTTTCGGCGGTTAATCTTCCGTTTAAAAAAACCAATCTTGCAAAAAAGCTTTCGGAGAAGCTGAACATTCCTGTACGCGTGAGCAATGACGCAAACTGTGCCGCTCTCGGTGAGGCAATCTGCGGCGCAGGAGCGGATTTTGATAATATAATTATGCTTTCGCTGGGAACGGGTGTTGGCGGAGGTATAATAATCGGAAATCGGATATATGAAGGCAGAGGAAGCGCGGGGGAAATCGGACATTTCTGCATAGCTGAGAACGGAAGAAAATGTCCGTGCGGAAAATCGGGCTGCTTTGAGAGATATGCTTCAGCATCTGCGCTTGCGCATGACGCGGAGGAAACTGCAAAAAAAATGCCCGAAACAAAACTCGGACAGCTGTTCGCGCAAAAAGGGAGACTATGCGGAAAGGACATAAAATCGGCTCTTGATGAGAACTGCCCTGCGGCAAGGGAGGTCATGGAAAACTACACAAAGATCCTTGCAAAGGGAATAGACAGCCTTGCAGGCATATTTGACCCCGATTTGTTCATCATTTCGGGCGGAATCGCAAATATGGGCGACTATCTTTTGAATCCCCTTAAGGAAAAGCTTGAGAGTGATGTATGTGTTAAAATTTCAGCACTCAAAAACGATGCCGGCGCGATCGGCGCGGCAATGCTTCAATAGGACGTTGCAAATGGCGAAAGACTGTGCGGCGGCGGTGAGCAATTCGGACTCACCGCCGCCAATGTCATTCTGAAATGTTTTACCGAAAATCAAAAGAAAAGATATTTGTTCTGCTGCTTTCGCCCCAGTTTGAAAGAGGGGTCAGGCTGATTGCGGTGACTTTTTTGTTAATCGGTATGTCATAGTGCCTTTTTCGGTTATCGCGAACAACCATTGAGTGTGTTTTGCCGTCAATGTCCGTGATGTCCAGCCTGAAATCCTTGCAGAGAGTTTGCGGCATATGCATAACAGGGCTGCTTAGGAGAATATTGCAGCGTGTTGCATGTGTTCTTTCACACGGGTCTCCGTTTTGGGTTTCGCGGTTTAAGTCGCTGTCAAAAACAATATGAACAGATTCAACATCAAAGCCGAGTTTGACGATATATGCAATTGCTTTGCCGTTTTCCGACGAAATGCCGCATGAGGTCGTCTGATAAATGCGGTTCGGTCTGTCCTCTGCATTGCAAAGCTCAGCAAATGGGGCGTTTTTAATGCAAAAGGGTGATATGCTTCTGCTTTTATGCGGCAAAAAACAGTCGTTGTTCATAAGCGTTTGCTGAAGCTCGTTCATTTTTTCGAGATAAATGCCGTGCGGTGTGAGATTATGCTTTGTGCCTATTGCGGCGGCAGTTCCCACGGCTTGCCCGAGAAGTGCGCAGGTTGCCATAACTCTTATGCTGCTCATTGCGGTATGTGTCATGCTGATGTTTCTTCCTGCAAAGAAAAGGTTCTCCACGTTTTTTGAATACAGAGCGCGGTATGGAAGAGTGTAGGGAGCAGGCGTTTTAAAATTGGTATTCGGCGTGCCGTTGTGATAGAATCCATGGGGGAAATGGTCATCAAGCGGCCAGCCGCCGTATGCGATTGTATCATCGAATATAACGTCTCCCGTGATGTCATTCTGAGTCACGGTATATTCGCCGAGCATTCGGCGCGATTCGCGCTTGCCTGCAAGAAATCCCAGAAATTCAAGCTCCCAGTTGTCAGCGTCAAATTTACCTGAGTTTTTTATGTAGTCCCACATACCTATCGACAGCTTAATCAGGTCGGAAGTTATTTCTTCTGTATCGTCAATTGTGTTGCGCGTGCCGCCAAGCTCCAGATACCAATAGTTTTCAAGACTGTTATAGATGTCCGTGCCGCGGCTTCTGACCTGCTCATCTGTCAGCTTTGCACTCCATGACGGTGCTTTGAAGTCAACCTTTCTTTCGGTTTCTCTGCCCTGCAAAAGACAGCTTAAGCCCATTGTGAAATTATCCGACTTTTCAATGTGGGTGTCCTCACCGAATTCATCTCTGCCCTCGCGACCGATTCTGAACTGTGCGCCCGTCAGCGGTGCGAGTATGCTGTCACCCGAACAATCGCTGAAAAATTTTGCTTCAACATCGAAAAATGTCTGGGTTGTCAGCTGATAGCCGGTCACGGAGGTTATTTTCAAATCTCTCCCGTCGGCAAAGCTTCCGGTTTCCGTGCTTGCATCCATGCAGGTGCAGTTCAGCAACAGAGTTATGTTTTCCTCACGCAGAATAAAATCGTAAAGAACGGTGTCCCAGATATAGTAATTTTTTGTGGGATTTCGATATAGGTTTTCGAGCATTATTTCTTCAAGTATTCCTGTTTCGCGGTTATTTTCACCGCGTGCTCCGCACACCCACATTCTGATTTCAGATGATGCGTTGCCTCCGAGTACGGGTCTTTCATGCATGAGAACAACCTTGACTCCCTCTCTTGCTGCGGCAATCGCAGCACAGATTCCTGCCATTCCGCCGCCGACAACACAGAAATCGGCTGATATTTTTTTTCTGTTAATCATTTTTTTTGCCTCCCGTTCCATAAATTGGTTTATAGTTATAATATCAGCTTTTTGTATAATTTTCTTGCTAAAAAATGCATAAAAATATTAAAAAAATGCATTTGCTGACTGCAAAATAAGACATAAAAATGTGTTTTTAAAAAAAGTTATTAATTTTACTTTGGCGAATAAAATGTTTCACGTTTTACGGACTGAAGTATAGCGGGAGATAGTATAAAAATGATGATGGGTGAGGGTCAGTTTAACATTAGGAAGCTGTCGGAAGATGACGTCAAAGCCGCGCAGACAGGCTGTGTGTTAACTGCTCTTTAAAGGACAGATTATATGCTGCTGCAAAGGCTGCGGCAGCAAAGGCGCAAAACGTTATCAGAAAGAGTTTCCAAGTCTGAAAACTCTTTAGAAATCCGCGTGCTCTTTTGATTTGTGTTTTCTGTAGGCAAGCGGAGTGAGTCCTGTTTGCTTTTTAAAGGTGCATATGAAATAGCTCACGTTTTCAAAGCCGACGGCGAGAGCAATTTCGGTGACGGATAAATCGGTGTTTTTCAGAAGACTTTCCGCGTCCTTCACTTTGAGCCTGTTGCAGTAGCTCTTCAGAGTCATGCCTGTGGTTGTTCTGAAAAGATGACTGATGTGCGACTTGCTGAAATGAAGTCTTTGGCATACCATATCAAGATTTACGATTGTGTGATATTCATTCACAAAAGAAATGACTTTATCAAACGGCTCCTCAACATGATTGTTTTTTTTGCTGAACAGAACACCGAGCATTATTGCAAGCGGGGCAATCACTGTTTTAAGAAAGCTTTCGGGGATTTCTCCGTGAATGACGGAGCTGTCATACAGTGTGTTTCCGACAGGGGGACGCAGTTTTCCGGCATATCCGCTCACGCTCACAAAACCCACGGTCTCACCGGAGCTTTCAATTGCATATATAAACTGTGAAATTCCGGTATGACATTCGCCGGTAAAGGTCTTGTGACGGCTGCATTTTTTCAGAACCATCTCCTGGCATTTTATGCACATGTCAAACCGTTTTGATTTCACAAAGGTGCAGTATGGGTTCAAATGCACGTTATATTGCACAAGCTCTTCACAAATCAAAAAACGCGGTTCAGTATGGAGGGATATGCTGAGCCGATGAGTCTGTTTTAAATATTCTATGTATGCCGAGATTTCCTTTATTAAATCTTCCATAATAATACCTTTGCATTTTTTTGTTAATTTTATGTTGTTCAGAGACAAAACTTATAATGAGTATATCACGGTTTTACGGACTTGTAAAGATGACGGTGCAAAAATTGTTTTAAAAAAATTATGCTTTCTCATTCAAATTGATTCCAAAAACAAAAGTTGTCCGTTTTGGGCTTTTGGAATGCTGTATAATAGAATTTGAAAGGAGGGGTGTTAATGAACATTTCGAGTGCAAAAACAGCTGTTTGTGCGGCTGCGGGTGCAATCGGCGGCGCAGCTGCAAAAATGCTCGGCGGCTGGTCGGAGGACGTTGCAACGCTTGTCATTTTCATGGCGGTTGATTTTGCCATGGGAGTCATTCTGGCAGGAGTTTTCGGGTGCAGCAGCAAGTCTGATTCGGGTGCGCTGGATTCGCGCGCAGGCTGGAAGGGCGTTTGCAAAAAATGTGTGACGCTCATGTGCGTGCTTGTTGCGAACAGGCTTGATGTTTCGCTCGGTACGGAGTATATACGTACCACCGCGGTTGTGGCATTTATTGTGAACGAAGCGATTTCGATTGTTGAAAACGCAGGTCTCATGGGAATACCGATACCGTCGGCTTTGATGAAGGCAATTGACATATTGAAAAACAAAGCTGAAGATAAATAACAAAAAGTCTGCCGCAGGGTGTTACCTGCGGCAGACTTTTTTGCGTCATTTCTTTTTGAGTTTTTCGGTCAGTTTTTCGTCCGGAGTGACATAAACAGTGCTGTTTGTATCATAAATCACAAAGCCGGGTTTTGAGCCGTTCGGCTTTCTGATGTTTTTGACTGCGGTATAGTCAACAGGCACGCCCGAGGATTTTTGTGCCTTGCTGAAATATGCGGCAAGCATGGCAGCCTCAAGAACTGTTGTGTCCGAAATCTCGCTTTTGCCGTTTGTCCGTACAATGGTGTGGGAACCGGGAATAACCTTGGTGTGAAACCAAATGTCGGTCGAATATGCGGTTTTAATTGTCAGTTCATCGTTCTGACGGTTGTTTCTGCCGACAAGAATGGTATATCCGTCGGAAGACACAAATTCCATCGGGGCGGATTTCTTTTTGTTTTGTTTCTTTTTTCCTCCGCGCACTGCGGCGATATAGCCCTGCTCGGTCAGTTCGTCGCGGATTTCGCTGATGTCCGAATATGTTTCGGCGCGGCTTATGGCGTCAAGAACACTTTCGAGATATTCAAGCTCACGCTTTGCCTCACTGAGCTGTTCGAGAGAGTGTTCTTCGGCGGCTTTTGCTTTTGCATAAAGCTTATAATAGCGCTGAGCGTTGCGTGACGGTGAAAGCTCGGCTTTGAGTGCAATTTCAATTTCTTCGCCGTTTTCGGAATAGTAATTCTGCACGGAAACCGAGGAGGCACCTTGTTCGATTCTGTAGAGATTGGCGGTCAGAAGATCGCCGAACATTTTATATCTGTCACGGTTTTTGGATTTTTCTATGTTTTCGGAATGGAGTGCAATTTTTTTCTCGCAGCGTTCGATGTTATTGTTAATAAGCTTCACTGTGCCTGCCGATTTCTGAGTGAGCCTTTCGTGCATGGCGCGTCCTCGGAAAAACTCTTCAACGGCACAGCTTATGCTTGGATAATGCGTAAGCTTTCCCGAACCTGCATATTGCGTCAAATCGGTGCAAGAAAAGGCAATCGGCTTTCCGCCCGAGCTTTCTGTGACAATGCAGCCGCCGTCACAAGATGAAACGATTTCGCCGATTATGCCTACGGCATGTTTTGCAAATTTCTCAGCATCAACCTCACACGCTGCGGTTTTTGCGGAGGCACACGCACGGAAAACGATTTCACGCGCCATGAGCGGACTCATGCCTGTGTATGCCGAAAGAAGAAGCTTGTCTAAAAGAGCATCATGAGGTGCGGCGGCAATTATTTCGGCAAGCCGTGCAGAATCCGCATTCTCGGGATTTTCCTTATCCTGTGCCGGGGGAAGCTCATATATCAGTCCGGGCAAAACCTGCCGCACTGTGCTGACTGTAAAGTCAATGTGCTTTACACAATCTATGATTTTGTTATCGTCCTGAATCAGGATAATGTTGCTGTGTCTGCCCATGATTTCGGCAACAATGCTTTTTCGGGTCAGGTCGCCCATTTCGGTGTAGCATTCAATGTCGATTCCGACAGTTCTGTCAAAACCGTTCTGACGTATTCCGATTATCTTTCCGCCCGTCAGATGTTTTCTCAGAATCATGCAAAAAAGCGGCGCAGTGATTGGGTTTTCACGCGTCTGCTCTGTCAGGTGCATTCGGGGATTTTGTGATGCGGCTGAGATGAGAAGCCGTTTTGCACCGTCCGCTGTGCGTATATTGATTGTTATTTCGTCCTTTTCGGGCTGATATATTTTATCTATTTTTCCGTGCATAAGCTTGCTGCGCAGTTCTGCGGCAATGCTGTGCGTGACAAATCCGTCAAAAGCCATGATTTCCTCCGTATATGCTTGTTTTTTATACTATTATACAACAAAAGTTAAAAAAATTCAAATATTTATTTGATTTTTTGGAAAATATGTGTTATACTTAACAAATATAGTATGTATAATAACCAAAGGAGTGTCCGTATATGCTCAAAAGCATGACAGGCTTCGGTAGGGCGGAGCGACAGACAGACGGGTTCAGCATAAAGGTAAATATGAAGTCGGTTAATCACAAAAATCTTGATTTAGTAATCAGAACACCGAGATTTTACGGTTTTGTTGAGAACAAAATCAGACAAAACGCGATTAAATGCATTTCAAGAGGAAAGGTTGAGGTGTTTGTTTCGATTGAACCGACAGAGGGAAACGAAAAGAAAATTATTCTCGACAAGACAATTGCCGGGGACTACATAAATGCACTCAGAACGCTTGCGGAGCTTGGCATTGAAGATGATGTGAAGGCGTCTACGCTTGCGCAGTATCCCGACATTTTCACCATTGAAACAACTGAGGCAGATGAAATGCTCATCTTGTCGCTGACAGAGAGTGTTTTTGAGGAGGCTGCCGAGGATTTCATAAACATGAGAACAGCAGAGGGCGGGCGCATGGAGCAGGACATATGCTGTCATCTCGGGACGCTTGAGCAGGATCTTGAAAAAGTAAAGGCGAGATATCCGCAGCTTGTTGCGGAATACAGAGAACGGCTTTATGCAAAGCTTTGCGATGTTCTTGACGGAAAGAATATAGATGAATCAAGAATTCTCACAGAGGCGGCAATATTTGCGGAAAAATCGGATATTGATGAGGAAACCGTCAGACTTTCAAGTCATATTACGGAGTTCCGCAAAATAATGAAATCTGACTGTCCGATTGGAAAAAAGCTTGATTTCGTTGTTCAGGAGATGAACCGCGAGACAAACACCATGGGGTCGAAAGCAGGAGATGTTGAGATTACAAAGCTCATAATCGACATGAAGTCGGAAATCGAAAAAATCAGAGAACAGATTCAGAATGTCGAATAAAATCTGAATTACGGGCTGCTGCCCGTGCGGAAAGGAATGATAAACATGAAGCTTATCAATATCGGTTTTGGAAATATTGTGTCGGGAGACAGGGTTGTGGCAATTGTCAGCCCCGAATCCGCTCCGATTAAAAGAATCGTTCAGGACGCGAGGGACAAGGGGCTTTTGATTGACGCAACCTGCGGAAGAAGGACAAGAGCGGTTATAATAACCGACAGCGACCATATAATTCTTTCTGCAATTCAGACCGAAACCATTGCGGGACGTGCTGCTGCAAAAGATGATGATTCGGCAAAGGACGAGGGAGAGCTTGAAAATGAAGAATAAGGGTGTTTTGTATGTGATTTCGGGTCCTTCGGGGGTCGGAAAAGGAACAATATGCAAAGAATTGATAAAAAGAAACCCAAAGCTTTCGGTTTCGGTTTCGGCAACGACAAGAAAACCGAGATGTGAGGACAGTGAGGGTGTGACATATTTTTTCAAGTCCGAGGAAGAGTTTCGGGAGATGATTGAGGATAACAAATTCCTTGAATGGGCGGTGTATAACGGAAACTACTACGGAACGCCGCGTGAGGCCGTTGAAAAAAGTCTTGAGAACGGCTGTGATATAATCCTTGAAATTGATGTTCAGGGTGCATTGAATGTTAAGACCTCATTCGACGGCGGTGTGCTGATTTTCATTGCTCCGCCGAATGAAAACGCGCTTTATGAACGCCTGAGAGGGCGCGGAACGGAAAACGAAGAGGAAATATCCGAAAGAATCGGCGCAGCAAAAAAAGAGCTTGAGCTGAAAAATAAATATGATTATGTTGTTATAAATGACTGTGTCGATGACGCGGTTTTGGAAATAGAAAAAATAATGAAAAAGGAGACGAGTGCATTATGATGATTTATCCGCCGATTACGGAGCTTGTCCGCAAAACGGGCAGCAGATATGCATTGGTAATTGAAACTGCAAAGAGAGCAAGACAGATTGTGGACGGTGCGCCGCCCATGTCCGATGTTGACACTTCCAAGGACGTGACAATTGCGGTCAATGAAATATATGAAGGCAAGGTTGAGGCGGTTGACGCTGCCGAATACCGCAGCAGGGCACAGGAAATCGGCGATACTGCGGAAAATGCAGACGCGCCTGTATTTGATTTTTAAAAAAACATTCAGCCGCAGCGGCTTTGGAATTTTTCCGAAGCATGACGCGGCTGTCGGATTATACGGCTGACAGAAAGTGCGCTTATGGTTGCAAAGGTAATAATTAATAACAGAGAACAGAATATTGACAAAGCTTTTGACTACGCAATTCCAAAAGAGCTTGAGGGCAAGCTTTCAGTTGGAATGAGGGTTGCCGTGCCTTTCGGGTTCACAAGAAAAACGGTGAACGGGATTGTAATCGGGCTTGCGCAGACAAGCGAATATGAAAGCCTGAAGGAAATTAAGGCAATATTGAATCGCGAGCCTGTCTGCACACCGCAGATTCTGAATCTTTGTCTTTGGGTGAGCAGGAAGTATTTCTGTTCGCTATATCAGGCGATCAGACTTGCCGCACCGCCGAAGATGGATTACGGCATGAAGGAGAAAACCGTGAAATCGGCAAGACTGTCGGTCAGCCGTGAGACGGCTTTTGAACTTGCGGAGGGATTGCGGGAAAGCCGTGCGTCCGCACAGGCAAAGGTTGTTGAGGCACTCATCATGGCAGAGTCGCTTCCGCTTCCTGTAATTGTGAGAGAAAAGGGCGGCAGCTATGATGCAATCCGTGCACTGGAGAAAAAAGAAATTGTTGAAGTCTCGTCCGAGCACGTGGAGCGCAGGGCTTTTGATGAAACGAAATACGAAAAGACAGAGGCATACACACCGACCCCTGAACAGAAAGTGGTTATTGACCATTTAAACCGATGTATTGACAACGGCGGAAAGGAAAAAATACTTTTGAGAGGTGTCACGGGCAGCGGAAAAACAGAGGTGTTTTTGCAGGCAATCGAAAGGGTCATTTCAAAAGGAAAAAATGCAATTATGCTTGTTCCCGAGATTTCGCTGACACCGCAGACAGTTCAAAGGTTTGCAGGCAGATTCGGCAACCGTGTTGCGGTCATTCACAGTGCGCTTTCTGACGGAGAGCGTTTTGACCAGTGGACAAAGATTAAAAAGGGTGAGGTGCAGGTTGTTGTGGGTGCAAGGTCTGCCGTTTTTGCACCTTTCGGAAATATCGGTATCATAATTCTCGACGAGGAACACGAAAACAGCTATAAATCCGAAACTACGCCGCGTTATCATGCAATTGACGTTGCGGAAAAGCGTGCGGAATCGGAGAATTGTGTTTTGCTGCTTGCGTCGGCAACACCGAGCATTTCGGAGTATTACAGAGCAAGCTGCGGAGAATATAAGCTTTTTGAAATGACACGGCGGTATAACGAGGCAGCAATGCCCGAGGTCAAGGTTGTTGACATGAGGGGAGAGCTGTTTGAAAACAAGAATCTTTCACCGATAAGCCTTCATTTGCAGAAGGAAATCGGGTATAACCTTGAAAACGGGCAGAAAACAATTCTGTTTCTGAACAGACGCGGTTACTCAACATTTGTATCGTGCAGACAGTGCGGTGATGTCATTAAATGTCCCGACTGTGACATTGCGCTGACATATCACAAACGTGTCAATTCGCTCACCTGCCACTATTGCGGATATACGAGGAAAAACGTGACGGAATGCCCGTCGTGCGGTTCCCGTTATGTGAAGTATTTCGGAACGGGAACTCAGAAAATCGAGGAGGAGCTTCGGCGGCTTTTTCCGTCTGCAAGAATTTTCCGTATGGACACCGATACAACATCAAGAAAAGGCGGTCATGAGCGGATTCTGGACAGCTTTGCCGAGAGCGGAGATATTCTTCTCGGCACGCAGATGGTGACAAAGGGACTGGATTTTCACGATGTTACGCTTGTCGGAGTTCTTGCGGCGGATACGGCGCTCGCAATGGACGATTTCAGAGCAAACGAGAGAAGCTTTTCGCTTTTCACTCAGGTTTGCGGCAGGGCAGGGCGCGGCGATGTGAAGGGGCGCGCGGTGATTCAGACATACCAGCCGCAGAACGCTGTTATAAAATATGCAAAGACGCATGATTATAAGGCATTTTATGAAAATGAAATCGTGCAGAGAAAAAGATTGAATTATCCGCCGTTTTGCGACATAATATGTATTATGACAACAGGTGAGGACGAGGGGGAAACTTCGGCATATGCCGAAGCTGTGGCGGACAGGATAAAGAAATATGCAAAAACAAATGAGGAAATAGCGGATATTGCAGGCCCGGGTCCTGCACCGATTGCAAAGATAAAAAACAGCTACAGATACAGGATTTTGATAAAATGCACCAACCTTGCCGCTGCGGAGGAATTGCTGCAAAGCATACATGAAGAATATGAAAAGAGCCGCGGAAAGGTTTTTTTGAGCATAGATGTAAACCCTGTGAATATGTATTAGAATTTTAAACGGAAACGGAGAATGAGATATGGCAGTCAGAAATATTGTAAAATACGGCGATGAGGTTTTGCAGAAAAAGTGCAGAACGGTCGAAAAATTTGATGACAGACTGAAAATGCTGATTGAAGATTTGTTTGACACTCTCCGCGAATCGGGCGGTGTCGGACTTGCAGCTCCGCAGGTCGGTGTTCTGAGACGCGTTTGCGTTATAGATATTGACGGAGAGGTTTTTGAGCTTGTCAATCCGGAAATCACATGCACCGAGGGTGAACAGACGGGAGCTGAGGGCTGTCTGAGCTATCCCGGGAAATTCGGGAAGGTGACTCGTCCGAACAAGGTTTCGGTCAAGGCGCAGGACAGAAACGGTGAATGGCATGAATACAGCGGTGAAGAGCTGCTTGCAAGAGCCTTTTGCCACGAAATCGACCATCTGGACGGACATATGTTTATGGAGCTTGTGACGGAGTGGTATGAGACCGACAATGACGGCGGAGATTTGGACTGACAGGAGGCATAACATATGAAAATTCTATTTATGGGAACTCCCGAGTTTGCTGTGCCGTGCTTTGAGGCTCTGGCGGACAGCCGCCATGAGGTGTGCGGTGCGGTGACGCAGACGGACAAGCCGGCAGGAAGGGGACATAAGCTGACAGCACCGCCTGTAAAGGTGAGTGCCTTGTCACGAGGCATTGAAGTTTTTCAGCCGGAGACTTTGAAGGACGGTGCGTTTGAAGAGGAGCTGAAAAGGCTTGAACCCGACTTGATTGCGGTTGTTGCATACGGTAAAATACTTCCCGAATATATTCTGAACTATCCGAAGTACGGCTGTGTGAACATACATGCCTCGCTATTGCCGAAATACCGGGGTGCGGGACCGATTCAGTGGTCGGTTATATGCGGTGAGAAAAAGACGGGGATCACGTCCATGCTGATGGAAAAAGGGCTTGATACGGGAGATATGCTGCTTAAATGCGAGACTGAAATCGGTGAGTATGAAACGGCGGCGGAGCTTCACGATCGGCTGATGAATATGGGTGCGGAGCTTTTGCTTGACACTGTGGACGGCTTGGAGAAAGGAAGCATAACACCCGAAAAGCAGAATGATGACGAATCGTGCTATGCGCCGATGCTCAGCCGTGAGCTTGCAAGGATTGACTGGTCAAAAAATGCCGATGAGGTTATTCATTTAATTCACGGAATGAATTCATGGCCTGTGGCACATACTCTCTATATGGGAGAAAAATTGAAGGTCTACCGTGCGCGCCGCGGAGACAAGGACGGCTGCGGAGCTGCCGGACGCATTCTTTCTGCGGAAAACGGAGGAATTGAGGTTGCCTGCGGAAACGGAAGCGTTGTTCTGACAGAGGTTCAATTCCACGGCTCAAAGGCGATGAAGGTTTGCGACTATCTTAACGGACATACAGTGAAGGTGGGGGAGCTTTTAAAATAAGGAGGTTTTCTTATGGGAATGGGATATTTTTACGGAATTGATATGACTTATATAATTCTTGTTATGCCTGCGCTTTTGTTTGCAATGCTTGCACAGGCACGCGTCAGCAGCACGTTCAACAGGTATCGTGCGGTGAACAGCCGCCGCGGATATACCGGGGCTGACGCTGCAAGGAAAATTCTTGACATGAACGGACTGTATAACGTTCCGATTGAACGTGTGGGCGGAAATCTGACCGACCATTTTGATCCGCGCACCAATGTTGTGCGCTTGTCCGATTCAACATACGGAAGCACATCTGTTGCGGCGATCGGTGTTGCGGCACATGAGGTCGGACATGCAATTCAGCACGCAAAGGGTTATATGCCGATTAAAATCAGAAATGCAATTGTTCCCGTGGTGCAGATTGCATCATATGCCGCGTGGCCGATTGCAATTCTGGGAATACTTCTGAGCTTTTCGGGGCTTGCAACCTTTGGCGTTTTGCTGTTCATTGCAGTTGTTGCGTTTCAGCTGATTACTCTGCCCGTTGAGTTTAATGCGTCAAGGCGAGCACTCAGAACACTTGAGACAAATGCAATGCTTGATTCGGATGAGCTTGCGGCAGCAAAAAGGGTGCTTGGCGCGGCGGCAATGACATATGTTGCGGCGGCTGCCGTGGCAATTGCAAACCTGCTCAGACTTCTTGCGATAACAGGCGTCGGCAGACGGCGGGATTAGGTGAGTTATGACGGCGAGAGAGGCTGCCCTCAGGGCATTGTATGAGATTGATGCAAACGGCACATATATGAATGCCGCACTGTCGGAAACGCTGCGCGGCGGCGGACTTTCGGCGGCAGACAGGTCGCTTGCGTCGGAATTGATTTACGGCGTTACAATCAACAAGCTTGCTTTGGATTATATAATATCAAAGTTTTCAAAAATAAAAATCAAAAAAATGACGCCTTGGGTTTTGAACATTCTCAGAATGGGAATATTCCAGATATATTTTATGGACAAAATCCCGGAAAGCGCTGCCTGCAACGAGGCGGTCAAGCTTGCAAAGAAATATTCGCACAGGGCAGGCACAGGCTTTGTAAACGGTGTTCTGAGAAGCTTTGCGCGGAGTGCTGCCGTGTTTGAGTTTCCGAAAGGAAGAAGTGCGGCGGAGGAGCTTTCAATTGAATATTCATATCCGCTTTGGATTACAGAAAAAATCATTGAGGAATACGGTGAGGGCGAGTGTAGGAGACTTTTTGCCGAGAACAGCAGACCGCATCGACCGTATATACGTGTAAATACGTTGAAAACCGATGCGGACAGCCTGATTCGGAGATTGTCGGACGAGGGCGTAAAATGTGAAAAGACGGAGCTTGCAAACTGCCTGACTGTTGAGAACGGACTGAACGTGAACAGCTCAAAGGCATACAGCGAGGGACTGTTTTCACTTCAGAACATCTCATCTCAGCTTGCGGCGGAGCTTTTGGAACCTGAGGGCGGAGAGTTTATTATTGATATGTGTGCCGCTCCGGGAGGAAAAAGCTGTGCAATTGCGGAGAGAATGGGAAACACGGGAAAAATAATTGCATTTGACATATTTGAGCATAAAATCGAGCTGATTAAAAAATCGGCGAAAAGACTCGGAATTGACATAATTGAGGCAAGGACGAAGGATTCGCGGACGGCGGACCCTGAGCTGCTTGGAAAGGCGGACAGAGTTTTGGCGGACGTTCCGTGTTCAGGGCTGGGCGTGATACATAAAAAGCCTGACATAAAGTATTCAAGGAGTGCGGAGGACATCGCGGAGCTTTGCGAAATCCAGAGAGGCATTCTGGAGAATGCCTGCGGATATGTTAAAGACGGCGGCGTTCTGGTGTATAGCACATGCACAATTCTGCCCGAAGAGAACAGAAAAAGAATTGCAGAGTTTTTGGAGCGTCACAGCGGTTTTTCACTCGTTTCGGAAAGTCAGCTGATGACAACGGAAAAGGGCGAAAGCGGATTTTATATGTGCAAGCTGATGAAGGGGAAGAACTGATGAATGTAAACCTAACAGACATGACCTGCGGCGAGCTGACGGAGCTGGCGAAGGAGCTTGGAGAAGCGGGGTTCAGAGGAAAACAAATATTTGAATGGCTGCACCGCGGAGCGGAAAGCTTTGATGAGATGACCAACCTTTCAAAGGCTTTCAGGCAAAGATTAGCAGAAATTTCATATATCGGAAATATAAAAATTGAAGAAAAATATGTGTCGGGGATTGACGAAACACGCAAATATCTGTTAAAATTAGATGACGGAAATTTTATTGAGTCTGTTTTGATGAAGTATGAGCACGGATATACAATATGCGTGTCATCTCAGGTCGGCTGCCGAATGGGCTGCCGCTTCTGCGCATCAACGCTGAAGGGCAGAACACGAAATCTGACGGCAGGCGAGATTGTCGGTCAGGTTTTGTGTGTGCAGAAGGATTTGGGGCAGCGCATATCAAACATCGTTATGATGGGAATCGGAGAACCGCTTGATAATTTTGAAAGTGTCGTGAAATTTTTGGAGATTGTGACAGCTCCCGAGGGGCTTAATATCGGTCAGCGCCATATTTCACTGTCGAGCTGCGGACTTGCCGACAAAATACGCGAGCTTGCTGACATGGAGCTTCAGATAACTCTTTCAATATCGCTTCATGCTCCGGAAAATGAACAGCGTTCGGCAATCATGCCTGTGAACAAGAGATTTCCGATTGAAGAGCTGCTTGCGGCATGTGATTATTATATAGAAAAAACAGGACGGAGGATTTCCTTTGAATATACTTTGATTTCGGGCGTGAATGACAGCTTATCCGAGGCTGACCGCCTTGCAGAGCTGCTTCACGGAAGATTATGCCATGTGAATCTGATACCTGTCAATGCTGTTGCGGAGACGGGATTTGACAAAAGCGGCAAAAGACGGGTTGAGGCATTCCGTGCAAGACTTGAAAGCAGGAGAATCACGGCGACGGTTCGGCGGGAGATGGGGAGCGACATCAATGCGGCGTGCGGACAGCTCAGAAACAGACATGCGGATAGGGATATGTGAGAAATATATTATCAGACGAGAAAGGCTATGGAGGTTATTATGGTGGTTGAAGTATTCGGTTTGACCGACATAGGAAAAAAGCGCGAGCTGAATGAGGACAGCTACAGAATATGCGGATTTGAAAACGGAAAGCCGCTGGGCTTTTGCGTGCTTGCAGACGGAATGGGCGGACATAACGCCGGGGAGGTTGCAAGCGGAAATGCGGTTGAAATCATAGCAGGCGAGCTTGAGGAGTGTCTCGGAGAAGAGGACTCCGGCAAAATCAGCCTTAATATTGCTGAGGCAATCGACCTTGCCAATGCGCGTATTTATGAGATGTCTCTGCACAGCGCGGAACAGGCAGGCATGGGAACAACAACGGTGCTGGCATATATAAGAGACAGCCTTGTGAGAGTTGCAAACATCGGAGACAGCCGTGCATATGTTGTTTCCGACAAGGAAATATGCAGAATGACAATTGACCATTCGGTGGTGGAGCAGCTCATCAGATCGGGTACGATAACACGCGAGGAGGCGAAAACTCACCCCGATAAAAACATCATAACACGCGCTCTCGGCACGGAAGAATTTGTTGATGCGGACTTTTTTGATTATGAAGCGAGCGAAGGGGAAACAATTATTCTGTGCAGTGACGGATTGACGGAAATGGTGAGCGAGGACGAAATCAAGGAATGTGTAAATAATGCGGAGAGCGTTGCCTCTGCGGTGAATACATTGGTCGGAAAGGCAAACGAAAACGGCGGAACGGACAATATAACGGTTGTTGCCGTTCGGTTCTGCAAGGAGGGTAATATATGAACTTGGTAGGTAGAATTCTTGCAAACAGATATGAGATACTTGAAGAAATCGGAAGCGGCGGAATGGCTGTTGTCTATAAGGCGCGCTGTCAGCTGCTGAACCGCTTTGTTGCGGTGAAGGTGCTGCGCCCCGACCTCCAGAATGATGCGGAGTTTGTCCGCAGATTCAATGTTGAGGCTCAGGCGGCAGCAAGCCTTGCGCACCCTAATATTGTTTCAATATATGATGTCGGAAACGAGGACGGTCTTCATTATATTGTAATGGAATATATTGAAGGAAAAACACTGAAGGAATATATTGATGAAAAGCACGTTTTGCCGTGGCGTGAGGCGGTTGACTATGCAATACAGATTGCAAGGGGACTTGAACAGGCACACAAAAATTCAATCATACACCGTGATATAAAGCCGCATAACATAATTATGACAGCGGACGGTGTTCTGAAGGTGACAGATTTCGGCATTGCGCGTGCAAATGTTCAGACAACAATGACCTGCGATGACAGTGCAATCGGTTCGGTTCACTACATTTCTCCCGAGCAGGCAAGAGGCGGCTATACCGATGAACGTTCGGACATATATTCTCTTGGAATTGTGCTTTATGAAATGCTGACGGGTGTTGTGCCGTTCGACAGCGATCAGCCCGTGACAATTGCGATAAAGCATATACAGGAAAAGCCTGTTCCACCAAGAGAGCATAACATCAGCATTCCGCTTGCCCTTGAAAAAATCGTTCTGAAGGCAATTGCCAAGGAGCTTTCGGCAAGATATAAAAGCGTCACCGAACTCATAGATGATTTGCAGGGAGTGCTTTCCGACCCGTCGAGAGAAATCGTGACCGAGGAGGAGAACACAGAGATTGATAAAACAATAAAAATGCCTGCGGTCAAGCGTGAAGATATTCAGGCAGTGAAAGATGAGGCGGAGGAAATGCGTTCAAGAAAGAAACCCGTGAAGAAAAACACGGAAATTGACAAGAAAAAAGAGAAGAAAGTCATTGCCACGGCGATTGTGTGTGCCATTGCGGTCATACTTTTGATTTCTTTTGCGTTCATTTCAATAACAGGTCTCGGTGATTTGTTCTCGGGCAGTGAAAATGTGACGATACCGAAGCTGGAAGGTATGCTCTATGAGGACGCAGCCGAAAAATATAAAGATGCGGAATTCAGCATTGTGAAGGGAAAATCGGTTGAAAGCGACAAGGAGAGCGGCACAATCTTGTCTCAGGATCCCAAGGCGGGAAGCAAGGTTAAGAAAAAGGACGGCATTGTCATCACGGTTGATTTGAGCAGCGGTTCAAAGGGAATTAAGCTTAAAAACTACACGCGCTATAAGGATTCGAGAGAGGTTGAAATTGAGATTGAGAACCTCGGACTGAAGGCAAAGTTTATTGAGGAATACAGCGACACATTCCCGAACGGTTCAATCATAAGCCAGGAACCGTCGGCAGGAGCCGAGGTCAAAGAAGGAGAAACAATTGTTTTCTATGTGAGCAAGGGTCCTGAGGAGAAGGAAGACGATAAAAAGGAAGAGGAAAAACCGGCAGGCGGTGAAGGTCAGAACACAACAACCGGCGCAAACACAGGCGGCGGTACGGAAAACGGAACATCAACCGGCGGCAGCACGGCAGCGCCGAGTACGGGCGGTGGCACAACGACAGCACCTGCAAAGAAAAGCACCATGCTGACAATATACGGACCGAAGGACAAGGAACAATCACAGGTTCAGGTTAATGTGAACGGCAGCACGGTATACAGCAAAATGCTCAGCAAGGGTCAGAGCGATGTTGTCAAGCTTGAAGGAACTGCAAGCTCGGTTGAGGTTGAAATACTCTATGACGGCGTTTCTCAGCAGAAGAGTACTGTTAAGCTTCATTAATAACAGAATCTGCGGAGCAGTATTTCAGTTTCGCAGAATTTGGTCAGATTTATGTGAGGGCGGAATGCATGGAAACATTGAAGGGAGTTATCACAAAGGGAATAGGCGGATTTTACTACGTTCGGACACCGCGCGGACTGATTGAGTGCAGAGCGCGCGGGATATTCCGAAAAAACAGGTTTGTTCCGCTTGTGGGAGATGAGGCTGAGGTTGAGATAAGCCGTGAGGACAGCTCAAAAGGAGTTGTTGCTAAAATTTATGAAAGACGGAATCACCTCATTCGCCCCGCAGTCGCAAATGTTTCTCAAATGGTTGCTGTTGCGGCACTTGAAAACCCAAAGCCGAATACGTATATTTTAGACAAATTAATTGCGTCGGCAGAGTTTATCGGACTGAAAATCGTTATATGCTTCAACAAAAGCGATTTAAGCCGTGACAGTTCAATTGCGGAGATATATGAAAATGCGGGATTTGACGTTCTGGTTGTGAGTGCGGCGGAGAACCTTGGCACAGACCGTCTGAAAAAAGCCTTGAGGGGCGAGATAACGGTTTTTGCAGGCAACTCGGGTGTTGGTAAATCAAGCCTTCTGAACTGCGTCATGGCGCGCGAAATGTTTGAGACAGGCGAGGTCAGCGGACGGGTTGAACGCGGCAGGCATACAACAAGACACTCGGAGCTGGTTGAGCTTCCGTTCGGGGGATTTATTATTGACACTCCCGGGTTCAGCTCGTTTGATATTAACACCGTTCCGCTTGAGTCCTTGGCGTCAATGTTCAGAGAGTTCGGCAAATACATCGGCTCATGCAGGTTTCCCGACTGCGGACATACGGCAGAGCCTGACTGCGGTGTTATTGAAGCCGTTGAAAAAGGTGAAATCGCGAAATCGCGGCACGAGAGCTACAAGCTTTTATATGATGAAATTAAGTCGGCAAAGCAATGGTGAGGGAGTGTTAAACATGAAAAAATTTAAGATTGCGCCGTCAATTCTTGCGGCAGACGCAGCATATCTCGGAGAGGCGGTCAGAAGTGTTGAGGACGCGGGCGTTGAATATCTGCATATTGACATTATGGACGGGCATTTTGTGCCTAACCTCAGCTTTTCGGCGGATACGGTCAGGGCACTCAGACGGCTTTCAAAGCTTACGTTTGATGTTCATTTAATGATTTCTGAGCCGCACAAATACATAAAAAGCTTTGCCGAGGCAGGTGCGGATATTATAACCGTACATGAAGAGGTTCTCGAAAATCCGAGGGAGACGGCGGAGCTGATTCACGGGTTCGGAGTCAAAGCAGGAATATCAGTGAAACCGAAAACTCCGATTGAAAAAATTGCGGAATATTTTTCGTGTTATGATTTGATTCTGATTATGACGGTTGAACCGGGCTTCGGCGGACAGTCATATATGTCTGACATGAATGAAAAAATTTCAGCGGCACGCAGAATGATTGATGAAAGCGGTCTTGCCATTGAGCTTGAGGTTGACGGCGGAGTCGGCTGTAAAAATATATCCGAACCGCTCGGTGCGGGAGCTGATGTCATTGTCGCAGGGTCTGCTGTGTTCGGGTCGGAGGATATTCCGAAAACTGTCAATGAAATGAGGTCAGCGGCTTTGTGAGGTGCTATATTTTTTGTGCGGCAAAAATTGAAAGCTATGAATTTTTAAAACGCTTTGACTTTTCCGACGGCATGGTTATCTGCGCCGACGGAGGATATGTTCATGCGGAAAAACTGGGTATTGTTCCCGATGTTTGGCTCGGTGACGGTGACTCATTGATCGGAAAACAGGTTTGCGCCGGAGAAAAGATCAAGTTTCCGATTAAAAAGGACAACACCGACACAGACCTTGCAATTGAGCTTGCAATGGAACGCGGCTGCCGCGAGATTGTCATAATCGGAGGACTCGGAGGTCGGCTTGACCACGAGTTTTCGCATTTTTGTCTGCTCAAAAAAATGCTTGACCATGGCAGCCGCGGAACTTTGATAAATGAAAAGAATGAGATAACAATGGAAAACAGCAGCTTTGTCATTTTTCCTAATGACAAGAAACACATATCCTTTTTCCCGTTCGGCGGAGATGTTGAGAACTTTTCGGTCAGGGGACTGAAATATGAAGCTGAAGGCATGACTCTGAAGTGCGGAGAGGCACAGGCAAGCAGCAACAGCTTTTGCGGTGCTGAAAAGGCAGAGATTGAGTTTTCGGAAGGATATATACTGGTGATTCGTTCAAATGACTGATAATAAAACTGCGGAAAAGACGGTGATTTCTGATATGAAAAAAATAATTTGCATACTTCTGACGGCGTTAATCGGCGGTCAGGTCTTGTGCTGTGCAAAAGAGAGTGAGAAAAATGATGCGCCTGCGGCGGCATATGAAACAATTGCATTTTCCGCGGAAAACGGCGGATATGTTCATGAAGAAAAGCCGGCTGTTTCGGGAACGCTGGTGCGCTGTGCTGATTTTATCAATTACGGCGGTGCGGCAAAGGGAATTGTGCTGAAGAAAAATGTGCGGCTGACGGAGGGCATAACGCTGAACGCCGCAAATGAAACAACGAGCTTCATTGTCATTGACGGGAATGTTGAGCTGGATTTGTGCGGAAGCTTCATCACGCAGATGTCGGGAAATTCACTGAGCGCACAGCCGCTTTTCGTTGTTCCGAAGGGCTGCTCGCTGAGAATTTTTGATTCCTCAGAGAACGGAGACGGCATAATAAACGGCGTTCAGTGCGCGGTTTGGGTGAGAGGCGGACGTCTGACTCTTGACAGCGGTACGGTTGCGGCAAGATCGCAGGCAAGCACGGCTCCCGATGAATATGAGCTTCCGATTAAGGTCACTGACGGCGGTATGCTTGAAATATGCGGCGGAAAGATTGAATACAGCGGAAACCTTGATGACGGCAGAACATATTCAGCACGTTCATGCGCAATATATGCGGACAATACGGGACAGGTTTCGGTCAGCAGCGGAGAAATCTGCGGTGACATTGAATGTGATGAAAAATCCTCTCTTGAAATCACGGGCGGCAGCTTTGTCCGTGATATGTCGGAATATACCGGTGCGGTCTATGAATTTGTGAAGGACGGTGAGCTGTATACAGTTAAAAGGACCGTTCCCGAGGTTTCGGGATACAGCGGAAATGCGAAAATTCCAACGGAAACACAGGCGGAGTATAACGCTGACGGGAGCGGCATAAGCACATACAC
>CAKSIW010000028.1 GCA_934463175.1 uncultured Clostridia bacterium
AAGCTGAACAAGCTTCCCAAAGACAAGCTGCTCAACCGCAGATATGATAAATTCAGAAAAATCGGAAAAAGATAATCTTTGAATTATAAAAAGCTGCCGCGGAAAACTTCCGCGGCGGCTTTTATGTTGTTCCGAAACAGAATCAATTGTCGATGCGGTTATTATCAAGGAGAACAAGAGCTATGACAAAATCTGTGATGACATCAAGCTTGAGCTTATCCGTGAGTCTGAAAAGCTGAACAAGCTTCCCAAAGACAAGCTGCTCAACCGCAGATATGATAAATTCAGAAAAATCGGAAAAAGATAATCCTTGAATTATAAAAAGCCGCCGCGGAAGACCTCCGCGGCGGCTTTTGTTTTGCTACGAAGCCTTTTGTTCCAAAGCTTTTTGCGCCGAAACAATATCAGAATTTTGATCTCTTTGTGTAGTGAGTGTGCAAAAGCTCATGAGCTTTGTGTGAACACGGCTCTCCGAAAAATTCCTTATACAGCAGCTGAACCTGCGGATTCTCATGTGACTTTCTGAGAACCGCTCTTTCGTCCTCACTGTATAACGCATTTCCGCGTTTTTCCTTAACATTCACAACAGCCTGAGTCTTTGCGCTCACAATCGGCTGTCCGCCGCCGTTGATACAGCCGCCGGGACATGCCATGATTTCGATGAAGTCATAGTGCTCACCGCTCTTGACCTTTTCAAGGATTGTTCTTGCGTTCTTTGTTCCGTTGACAACCGCCACTCTGACGTCCTTGCCCGCAATTGTGAGAGTTGCCTCCTTAACCCCGTCAAGACCTCTGACAGCCTCAACTTCAAGCTTTTCAAGAGGCTTGCCTTCCAGTTTTTCATAAACCGTACGGATTGCAGCCTCCATAACGCCGCCCGTCACGCCGAATATAACGCCTGCGCCCGTTGCCTCGCCGAACGGCTGGTCAAATTCCTCATCAGGAAGCTCGGCAAAGTTGATTCCTGCCTGCTTTATCATTCTTGCCAGCTCTCTTGTTGTCAGCGACGCGTCAATATCGCGGTTTCCGTCCTTTGAATGTTCAGGTCTGCTTGCCTCATATTTCTTTGATGTGCAAGGCATGATGGCAACAGAATAAATATTCTCTCTTGAAAGTCCCTGTTTTTCAGCATAATATGACTTGATGACAGCCGCAAACATCTCCATCGGCGACTTTGCTGTTGACAGATTGTCCGTGAACTCAGGATAATAATGCTCACAGAACTTAACCCAGCCCGGTGAACATGAAGTTATCAGCGGAAGGTTTTCCTGTTTTGTGAATCTTTCGATGAACTCCGTGCCTTCCTCCATAATTGTGAGGTCAGCCGCGGTGTCTGTGTCAAACACCTTGTCAAAGCCGAGTCGTCTCAGAGCCGCAACCATCTTTCCGGTGACAGGTGTTCCGATGGGAAGCCCGAATTCCTCACCGAGAGCTGCACGAACAGCCGGAGCTGTCTGAACAACAACATGCTTTTCGGCATTGTCGATTGCTTCCTGAACCTGCGGAATGTCATTTTTTTCATAAAGCGCGCCCACGGGACATGCTGTGATACACTGTCCGCAGAACACACAGGCAACCTCTGACATCGGTCTGCCGAATGCCGTTCCGATCTCAGTTTTGAATCCGCGGTTCACAGCGGAAATGACGGAAATCTGCTGGTTGTTGCAAGCCGCGATACATCTGCGGCAAAGAATACACTTATTATTGTCTCTCACGAGAGATGTTGAAGTGTTCTCAATCTCATAGTGAATGTTCTCGCCTTCATAACGAATGAAATCAACGCCAAGCTCCTCTGCAAGTGACTGAAGCTCGCAGTTTCTGCTTCTGACACATGTCAGACATTTTCTTTCATGATTTGAAAGAATCAGCTCCAGCGTGTTGCGTCTTGCCTTTCTCACCTTTTCGGAGTTTGTCAGAACCTCAATTCCCTCTGCCACGGGATAAACGCAGGCTGCCTGAAGCGCCCTTGCACCCTTAATCTCAACAACGCACATTCTGCACGAGCCGATTGCATTTAAATCCTTCAGATAACATAAGGTGGGAATGTCAATACCAACCTCACGAGCTGCGTCAAGAATAGTGTAGCCCTCCGGCACACAAACGTCCTGACCGTTTATTTTCAAGTTAACCATTCTTCCATTCCTCCCTTTCTTACTTTCTCACAATTGCGCCGAACTTACAGGTATCCATACATACGCCGCACTTCACGCACTTGTTCGTATCAATCGTGAACGGTGATTTAATCTCGCCCGAAATTGCGCCGACAGGACATTTTCTCGCACAGGCACTGCAGCCCTTACACTTATCTGCCTCAATTGAATATTTGATGAGCTTCTTGCAGACGCCTGCGGGACAAACCTTGTCGCGGACATGAGCCTCATATTCATCTCTGAAATAGCGCAGCGTGCTGAGAACAGGGTTCGGAGCAGTCTGACCGAGACCGCACAGTGATGAAGCCTTTATGCTGTAGCACAGCTCCTCCATCTTGTCGAGATCCTCCATTGTTCCCTTGCCGGATGTGATTTTGTCGAGCATTTCGTAGAGTCTCTTTGTTCCGATTCGGCACGGTGCACATTTTCCGCATGACTCATCAACCGTAAATTCAAGGAAGAACTTCGCAATATCAACCATACAGTTGTCCTCGTCCATAACGATAAGTCCGCCCGAACCCATCATTGAACCAATCTGAATGAGTGAGTCATAGTCAATCGGGGTGTCAATGAGATGTGCCGGAATGCAGCCGCCCGAAGGTCCGCCCGTCTGAGCAGCCTTGAACTTCTTGCCGTTCGGGATTCCGCCGCCGATGTCCTCAATGATCTCACGGAGAGTTGTGCCCATGGGGATTTCAACAAGACCTGTGTTGTTGATTTTTCCGCCGAGAGCAAACACCTTTGTTCCCTTGCTCTTCTCGGTACCCATTGACGCAAACCAATCCGCGCCGTTTAAAATTATCTGCGCAACATTTGCATATGTCTCAACGTTGTTGAGCAGTGTGGGCTTACCCCAGAGGCCCTTGACAGCAGGGAACGGCGGACGCGGACGCGGCTCACCTCTTCTGCCCTCGATTGATGTCAGCAGTGCCGTTTCCTCACCGCAGACAAACGCGCCTGCACCGAGACGAATGTCCAAATCAAAATCAAAGCCCGATTCAAATATGTTCTTTCCGAGCAGTCCGTATTCTCTCGCCTGGTCAATTGCAATGCTGAGACGCTTAACCGCAATCGGATATTCCGCTCTGATGTAGATGTAGCCCTGATTTGCGCCGACAGCATATCCTGCAATTGCCATTGCCTCGATTACGCTGTGCGGATCGCCCTCAAGAATACTTCTGTCCATGAATGCACCGGGATCGCCTTCGTCGGCATTACACGCAACATATTTCTGATCGCCCTGTGCCTTATAGGTGAAATCCCACTTCATGCCTGTCGGGAAACCGCCGCCGCCGCGGCCGCGCAGACCCGATTTCTTAATTGTGTCGATGACCTCTTCACGGCTCATTTCCGTGAGTGCCTTGCCAAGTGCGCGGTAGCCGTCAACCGCAATATATTCCTCAATGTTCTCGGGGTTTATAACACCGCAGTTACGGAGCGCAACTCTCTTTTGCTTTTTATAGAACTCAACCTCGTTGAGGCTCTTGATGTTATCCTCCTCAACCGTTTCTTTGTAAAGCAGTCTTTTGACAACTCTGCCCTTTAAGATATGCTCTTCAACAATTTCCTTGACGTCATCAACCGTAACTCTGCTGTAGAACGCACCCTCAGGGTATACAATCATAACGGGTCCCAGCGCACAAAGACCGAAGCAGCCCGTCTTGATGACCTTAATTTCTTTATCCAAGCCGTGAGCGGCAAGCTGTGCTTCCATTTCCTTTATAATCTGTTCACAGCCCGACGATGTACAGCCCGTACCGCCGCAGCAAAGAACATGACCTCTAACCAAATCCATCTCAAATACCAATCCTTTCTGTTTTATGATTGAGCCTACTGCTCAGCACCAATTGTATATTTTGAAATAACTCTGCCGTTCACGATATGCTCGCTCACAACCTCAGCCGCCTTCTCGGGTGTCATTTTCACATATGTTACCTTTTCCTCCCCGGGAACAAAAACCTCAACAATCGGCTCCAAGCGGCAAACGCCGATGCATCCGGTCTGCGTGATTGCAACATGCTCCAGATTTCTCTTTGCAACCTCTTCCATGAATGCATTCATAACAGGTCTTGCACCTGCCGCAATGCCGCATGTTGCCATGCCCACAACCACACGAACGGCATGATCGTCTTTTCTCAGTGTGACGCTGCCCTTCGCTCTGTTTCTTATTGCTTCAAGCTCAGCTAAGCTTTTCATTTTCACAACCTCCGCATATTAGTTTTTTTCAAGCTCTTCTTCGCCTTCCTTCAGATATTCGGAAAGCCACAGATACACCTCGGGAGCTTTCAGCGAAACCTCGCCGCCGAGTATTTCCTTAATTTGCGCGGTGTCAACCGCAAAGACCTTTTCGCAGTATCTGTGAGTGTACAAAAAGTCAACATCTTCATATGACGTGATTATTCCGAGCATTGTCTCTGCCATATTTCCGAGAGGCTGACGGTCAATGTGACTGTAGCCGAACGACGCGCGAACCGTTGTGCCGCGTCCCTCCTCGGAGCGGATTTCAAAGCTTCCGCCCGTGCATTCCGCAGCCTGCTTCAGAAGCGGAATCCCGAGACCGACCTTCCGTGTTGTTCTCTTTGTTGTGAACGGGTCTGTGACTTTTTTAACAAACTCGGGCGACATTCCGCACCCGTTGTCCTTCACAATAACCTCCAGCACGTCCTCATCGGGCTTCTCGTTCACTCCGATTTCAACAAGCGTTGCCCCCGCAGTGACGGAGTTTTGGGCAATGTCCAGAATATGAAGTGCAATTTCTCTCATTTTCAGCGATATTTATTGATTATGTCCTCAATGTCATCAACAACCAGTCTGCCGTAAACGTCGTCATTGACGGTCAGAACGGGTGCCAGACCGCATGCGCCTATGCAGCGTGTCGCGTCAATTGAAAACATACCGTCGGGTGTGCATTCTCCGACATCAATTCCCAAAAGCTCCTTGACCTTTTCAAGAATATCTCCCGACCCTTTAACATAACATGCCGTACCAAGACAGACTCCGATCTGATATCTGCCCTTGGGATTGAGCGAGAACTGTGCATAGAATGTGACTATGCCGTAAATCTCCGCAAGCGGAACATTCAGTCCTTCGGAAATCATTTCCTGAACCTCTATCGGAAGATAGCCGTAGATGTCCTGTGCCTCGTGCAGCACGGGAATGACCGCACCTTCCTGTCCCTTGTGCTTTTCGATAACAGCCATGAGCTGCTCTTCCTGTTCCTTTGTCCCGTTAAACGGAAGCGTTTTGTTTTCCATTCATTTTAACCTCCTACCTGTGAATTGTAACGACAGAAGTTCTCTGCCGAATGAATTAGCTATGTTATTACAACTATAAAATTATATCATATTCTATATACAAAAATCTACAATAAAACAATTTTTCTTCGTTAAATTTTGCACAAACTTTCAAGCAGATTTTTTGTCATTTTGTCGGTCATATCAAAAAACCTCCCTTTTTCCGCAATATCTTCCAGATAATGCGCGTCCGAGCTTGTGAAAACGGGATAGTTTTCCTTATATTCATCGGCATATAGAGCCATACCTTTCTCGGTAATCTCAACCGCGTCAAAATATATGTCCGGAGGCATGAAGCCAAGGTTTGAAAGTATGCTGCAGCTGCTCCTGTCAATGTGTGCAGGCACAAAAACTCCGCCGCGCCGCCTCACCTCATCACCGACCGCATAAATGTCAAGCGCGGTTGCCGCAATGAGCAGTGCCCTTTCCTCGCCGACAATCTCATCATTCTCATTCATAATAAGCTGCCGTCCGAAAATTTCGGGCTTGTTCTCCAAGCCGCACATATTCTTCTTCACAAGCTCGCCCATATCCTCCGCCGCGTCAATATCTGAAAAATAGCAAAGAACATGAACCTCCTCACATGTTGTGACCTCAAGCCCCGGAACAACCCTCAGTCTGCCCTCTGCCGCTTTCATGACGGCACGTGCGTTTCCGCACGAGTTATGATCTGTCACCGCAATCATGTCAAGCCCCTTCAGGATTGACATATTGACAATGTTATTCGGCGTCATATCCTCATCACCGCACGGTGAGAGCGCGGAATGAATGTGCATGTCGTAATAAATCCTCATATTCCCAGCTCCGCAAGGCTTTTCGCCAGCTCATATGCAGACATGCCGCTCCCGAGAATCACAATTTCCTGTGTTTTTGCGCGTTCCTGCGCATTGTCATCAGGCTCGCAGCCGTCCGCAAGAAGCACACACGCCGCCTCGGTCAGCGACGCAACTGCCGCAATGTTTACGTTTGTCTGAATCGTAATCCATATGTTATCCTTTTGAACAGATGACATGGCAAGGCTCAGAAGGTCTCCGATATAGCAGCCGCAAACTTCCCTTTCCAAAAATTCATCACCCGAAAACACCCTGAGTCCGAGTTTATCCGCAATATTTTTCACAGTCATCTTTCTTCCTCCTCCGGTTTATCGGCAGACGCGCCGCCAAGCTCAATGAATTTTTCGCGCAGCTTGAAAATGCAGTCCGTCTCCTTTGCATAGCCCCTGACAATGTCCTCCGCCAACGCACGGCAGCTTGGCGAACCGCACGAGCCGCAGTCAAGCTTCGGAAAGCTCTCATAAAGCTCCTCAATTCTGTTCATCTTCCGCATCGCCGAATTTATGTCACTGTCAAGATTCATAATCGGTCTGTATACAATCGGCTCGTCCCAGAAAAAGTTTATTTCCCCGTTCAGCCGCTCCGCACTTCTGTCAAGCTTTCGGCAAATTCTTTGAATCCGTGACCTTGCCGAAAAGCTGTTCTCGGCAGTCAACGGACCCCCGACACAGCCGCCCGGACAGGCAAGCGCTTCGACATATTCAATGTCGCCGAGCTTCCCGTCCTCAATTTCTTCAAGAACGTTAATCACATTGTGTATTCCGTCAACCGCAATATATCGCTCCGCACCTGAGGCGGAAGCCTCTCCGCCGTCGGTTGCCCAAAGAATCCCAAGACTCCCCGCACCGCTCAGCTTTTTCACATTTGTGACGCGGCTGACCTCACGCGACATTTTAATGCAAATATCCTTGATTGAAATAACCCCGTCAACATGAGAGTTTTTCACGGTGTGTCCGCCCTTCACGATTGTTGCCTTTGCCGCGCACGGGCTGATGAAAAACACACCGACCTCATGCGGCAGAAGCCCCGTTTTCGCAACCGCCTCTCTCCTTGCCTGCTCCGCCGAAACCTCCATCGGAGACTTCAGCGGTATGATGTTGCCGATTAAATTCGGAAACCGAACCGCAATCAGCCTCAGAACCGCAGGGCAAGCCGATGAAATTGACGGCTTGTGCAGCTCACCCGACGCCAGAAGCTCACGCGTTTTTTCCGTGACCGCCTGCGCGCCCCGTGCAACCTCAAAAACACTGTCAAAGCCCAAATCAAGCAGTGCAGTCAGAATCGTGTCAACACTTTCGCTTTTGGAAAACTGACCGTAGAATGCAGGTGCGGCAAGCGCAACATTATATTTATAGTGCGAAAGCTCCGAAAGACTGTCCGTGACCGCCTTTTTGGCATGATACGGACAGACTCTTATGCACTCTCCGCAGTCAATGCAGCGTTCCTTCAGAATCTTTGCCTTTCCTCCCTGAACACGAATTGCCTGAGTCGGGCAATTTTTCAGGCAGTTTGTGCAGCCCTTGCAAAGCTCCTTGTCCAGTGTCACCGAATGCCAATATGTATCCATGGACTCACCCCTTTGCATTAATAACAAGCTTCACCGCAGTTCCGACACCGACAACCGTATCAATCTGCATGTCGTCCGAATATTTCTTCATGTTCGGAAGTCCCATTCCTGCGCCGAATCCAAGCTCCCTCACGCTGTGATCTGCGGTTGAATATCCCTCCTTCATTGCAAGCGAAACATCGGGAATCCCGGGGCCCGTGTCCTTCATCAGAATTGTGATTTTCTCGGGTGATATATCAACATCAATCGTACCGCCGTTTGCATGAATGACCATGTTAATCTCGCCCTCATACATTGCAATTGCAACCTTGCGGACAGTTTCGGGCGGAAACCCAAGCTGATTCAGTCTCTTTTTGACCTTGCTCGAGGTCTCACCGGCACGGGTGAAATCCTCGCCGTCAACCTCATAGTGCAGCTTCATAACCTCAGCCATGGCTCACTCCTCCCTTGCTTTGCCCATAAGTCCGTTTGAATATAGCCTTCCGCAGGCAATATACAAAGGGTAGTCCGTCGAAAACACCGCCATCTCCTTTGCCCTTGCAAGCTCCAGCACGCGTTCGTCCGGAGACTTTCCGCGCACAAAAACAATTGCCGATATATCCATCATTTCGGCTGTTCTGACCACCTGCGGATTCACCAAGCCCGTGAGAAGCAGTGCTCTGTCCTTGACATATGCCAGAACATCGCTCATGAGGTCACAGCCGCACGCCGAATTTACCTCCATATCAAGCATTTCTTCCCCCGTCAGCACCTTTGCGTTCAGGATTTCCTTTACCGTTGACAGCTTCATAGCTTTCCTCCTTTGCCGCTGTGCGGCTTTTATTTTAATTTTTCCATGTTTTTCATTATTTCAAGCTCCTTGCCCGTTCGGACGATGCCGCGCCCAAACCTGCTGTGCAGCTCAAAAACCGTGTCTGAAAGTGCGTCATTTTTCTTCTTCTGAAGCTCAGAGACGCTTTTTTCATCATCAAAAAGCGAAATCTGCGAGTTTTCATCTTCTCCGCGTTCGGTTTGCAGGTGACTTATGCTCACACCGATCAGCCGAACCGCATTTGTGCGCTTCACTCCGTCAAAAAGCTCCGCCGCACAGCTGTATATGTCCCTTGCCGAGTTCACCGCCTCGCCGCTCCGCGACCTTGTGATTCCCCTCATGTCGCTGAATTTCAGCTTCAGCGTCACGCATTTTGCCCAGACGCCCATTCGTTTTGCTCTGAAGCTCACATCTCCCGCAAGCAGAAAAAGGGCGTCCTTCAGCTGTGCGGCATCGGAAATGTCGCTTTGAAAGGTATGCTCACGTCCGATCGACTTTGCCTCGCTCTCGGGGACAATCACGCGGTCATCCATACCCGCCGCAAGCTTTTGTATTTCCTCACCGACCGCACCGAATGATGAAAAAACCTCCTTTGGCGCGTCAATCAGATTTCTCACCGTGACAATGCCGATTTTTTCAAGACGCTGCGCCGTTTTTCTTCCGATTCCGTTTATAATCCCCACAGGGCGGTTCTCAATCAGCCGAACCAGGCTCTCCCTGTCGGATATCACAAAAAAGCCGTCGGGCTTTTTCTCCTCACTCGCAAGCTTTGCACTCATCATTGAATATGACACTCCGACCGAGCAGGTCACGCCGACTGCGTCATATATTTCCTTTTTCAGCCGTCTGCCTATGCTCTCCGCGCTCCCGAACAGACGGATTGAGCCGGTGACGTCCATATATCCCTCATCAAGTGCGACAAACTCAATCATGTCGGTATATTTCAGCATGATTTCATGTATTTTTCCTGACGCCTCGGCATATTTTTTCATGTTTCCGTGCATGAAAATTCCGTGAGGACATCTGGCGTATGCTTCCTTTATGTTCATTGCCGAGCGGACTCCGTATTTTCTTGCCTCATAGCTGCAAGTTGACACAACGCCGCGTTCATGCGGCAATGCACCGATGATGAGCGGCTTCCCCGCAAAAGCCGGATTGTCGCGCACCTCAACCGCCGCAAAAAAAGCGTCCATATCCACATGGATTATATATCTGCCGCTCATTTCCCGTTCGTCCCCCTGCGGAGCTTCTCAATGCCGCGGTACAGGTCATAATATGACGGCACGGCATCGCCCTTGATTCTGTTTGAAGTTATCATGACATTGTCCTCAAAATACAGTCCGATGACAGGATTAATCTGCTCAAACAGGTTTATCATTTCCGCATATGCATTTTTCTTTTCCTCATCGGTGCGCACTTTTTTCAGCTTTTCAAGCACATCTGCCGTCTCCGCATCCTCAAACCCGAAGCAGTTTCCTCCGCCCAGAATGAAATCCGCACTGAGGTCGGCAGGTATGACTATGCTTCCGATGAACAAGTCATATTTTCCGCTTTCAATGCGCTTTGCATATTCGTCATACGGCAGCTTGACGATACTGACCGCAATTCCGAACTCCTCCAGATTCTTCTCGATTATCTCCGCCGTGTTCTCGCGCAGGGTATTATCATCATTTATAAGTATGTCAAATTTCAGCTTGTATTCCCTTTTATTTATTCTTTTTTTATACACGCTTCCGTCATGTGTCCAGCCGCTTTCCTCCAGAAACTCCTTTGCCGCGGCAGGGCTTGCCTTGAAGCTTCCCGTCTGGTTTTCGCCGACCGCCCAGTCACCGCGTATCGGCGCAGATGCCTGAACGGCATAATCCATCATCACGGACGAAACAATTTCGCTCCTGTCCACAGCCTTGGAAATCGCCGCTCTGACCTCCGTCTCCTTCAGAAAAGAATTGCTGTGGTTGACGCCGAGAAATGTGTATATCGGCGTTTTGATTTTGGCGGTTTTCACCGCCGAGGCATCAACATATTTTCCCCAGTTCATGTCGGCAGTTGCAGTCATGTCAATGTTTCCCGAGCTGAAGGCATAGAGTGCCGTGTCGCGGTCGGGAAGCATGCGAACCCTTATGCACTCATTGTCCGCCTTTCCTCCCCACCAGCTGTCGTTTCTGACAAGGTAGTATATATTTCCCTCGTTTCTGTCCTCAAACCTGTATGCACCCGTGCCGACAGGCACATATGCACTCAGGTCGCCGACCGCGGAATTGCTGCGGATAATCGGGAAATACATCAGATTCGGAAAATTCGGGTTCGGTTCTGTCAGCCTGAATCTGACCTCACCGCCGTCCGTCCTGACCGACTGTATTTTCGACACATTATACGCATAAACGCTTTCGGGGTGTGCCTTGATTGTGTTCACCGTATACACCACGTCCTCCGCGCCGAACAGCTCTCCGCTGTGCCAAAGCACGCCGCCGCGCAGGCTGAAGCTCCACTCCAGCCCGTCCTCCGACACCGTCCAGCCGTCAGACAAAGCAGGCTCTGCCGTCATATCGTCCCGAACACTCACCAAGCCGTCATACACAATTTCAAGCATTTGTATGTTTGCCTCGTTGGCACTCAGAATCGGGCACAGAGTATCAGGCTTATATGAATAAACCGAGATTTCTCCGCCGCCGTCCGAAAGCTCCGTCTCCGCCTTTGGGGCAGTCTCCGCAGTTTTTTCTCCTGTTTTATTTTTCTTGCCGCACCCTGTCCCGAGCAGCAAGGATATAATCAATAATGCAAAAATTATTCTTTTCATTCAGGCTCACCATCTCTTAAAGTGTGATAAACGCACCCATTCTTCCCGTTGCTTCACGCATACGGCGGTATGAATAAAGCTCAATTCCTCCGCACACCGTGCACAATCCGAACACATCAATATTTTCATTCCGCAGACCGCAGTCTGTGAGAATGCGGCGGTTTGCTTCCCACAAATCCACCATATATTTTCCGTTCTTTCCGTCCTTCACAAAAGCCACGTCAAAGCATTCTGCCGTCTCTGCACCGCACTCAAAGCAGCACGGACCGATTGACGGACCGATTGCTGCGCGTATATTCTCAGCCGACGCACCGAATTTTTCAATCATAATCCGCACCGCGTTCTCCGAAATCCGCGCCGCAGTTCCTCTCCAGCCCGAATGTACCGCCGCGGCAACACCTGCTTCGGCGTCGGCAAGCAAAATCGGAACACAATCCGCATAGAACACAACCAAAGGCAGGTTACGGCAGTCCGTCACCATTCCGTCCGTGTCGGAGATGTCCCCGTCCCTGCTCACGCCATATCCTGCGTCAGCCTCGGTTATGATTCTCACATTTGCCGAGTGGGTCTGTCTTGCCGCAGTTATTCTTTCATACCGAAATCCATTATCCTCCGCGGCGTGCATATAGTTTCGGCGGACGCTTTCCGAATCGTCGCCGACACGAAAGCCGAGATTCATTCCGCACACCTTGCCGCGGCTCTCTCCTCCGCACGCGGTTGTGAATGCATGGCGGATTCCGCAGTCGGAAAGGAGCTTGCTTTTCAGATATATTCTGTCCTCTTTTTTCTCAACAATCATTTTTTCAAGACCTTCCGTTTGCCAAATCCCTTGCCGAAAAGCACAGCCGTTCAACCGACACCGCTTTCCGCGTTTTGTCGTCAATTTCAAAAACAGCACCGCAGAACCACACCTCACCCTCGGCTTTTTCAAACTTGACACGCTTTCTGGTGTAATACATCTCCACTATGACCTCTTTTTTCACGCCGAGAATTGAGTCACGAACGCCCGTCATACCAAGGTCACTGATATATGCCGTTCCGTTGGGCAGGATTCTTTCATCAGCTGTCTGAACATGGGTGTGAGTGCCGAAAATCACTGTTGCTTTGCCGTCAAAAAAGTTACCGAAAGCGAGCTTTTCGCTTGATGTCTCGGCATGAAAATCAATCACGGTTATGTCAGCCTTTCCCTCAATTTCCGCAAGACATTTTTCAACAGCGCGGAACGGACAATCCATTGCGTCCATATTCACTCTGCCGATTGCGTTTATTGTTGCAATGCGCACGTTGCCCAAATCGTCAATATAGTACCCTGCGCCCTCTGTTTCGGTCGGATAGTTAATCGGGCGTATCACCCTTGGTATATCATTGAGTACATCGGCATATTCCCTGTTGGCAAAGGTGTGGTTGCCGAGAGTTATGACGTCCGCACCGCAGCTTAGGAGACTGTTTGCAATGTCAACCGTAATTCCGTTCGTATTTGCCGCATTCTCGCCGTTTGCAATGCAATAGTCAATCCCATATTTTCTCTTTATTCTGCCTAAATTGTTATATATAAATTCGCGCCCGTCAGACGCTACTATATCTCCCACTGCTAAAATTCTCATATTGTCATTACCTCTTTTAAAAGATTTTTCAGTCAAGCTTCACCGCAAGCAGTGTGACTCCTCCGCCGTCCACAATCCAATATTCGCTCTCGCCGTGCGCCTTGAGCCGTGCTTCCTGCTTTGTGACACTGCGAATGCCGTCTTTGTCCGTGCTGTCAGCATAAAACAGCAGTTCTTCGCCTCTGTTATCAAGAGTATACACAATTCCCTCCATTTTGAAAACAAGAATGTCATGCGCACCGCCGTTAACCGAATATGCAAAATCGTCAAACCGCGTCTTTGCCTCACCGTCATTCTCACCGATTGTCACCGCGCCCCATTCCGCAAGAGCCGCGTCCGTCGGCACGGTCTCTTCAAACGGATATTGCTCCTCCGCAGCTTCCGTGCTGCTGTGTGTCATGATATAGTCCGCAACATACTCGGCAGTTGCCGGCACATGGCTTGACGCCGCCCAAAGCCCGACCGCAAGAACCGCAATTGCAGATATTTTGCATGAAATCAGATACCACTCCGACACATTAACCTCATCAATGTTGTCAATGCTGAAAATATGGCTGATACGAAAAATACCCTCACCGCAGAACATGAGCAGTATGTATACAACCGGAACAACCGTGAGTGCAAGCCACATATTTGCGTCAAGCCCAAACCCGTCATTCCGCCGGCAAAAACCGATGACCGCAAAAATGACATAATAAAGCGGAACCGCCGCCCATTCAAGTGCTTTTATGATTTTCTCCCGATGTTCGGCACGTTTAAAATATTCCTCCGCATATCCTCCGTCAGCATGGACATTCTCCGCATCATCAAGCCTTGCAAAGCATTTTGAGCACAGAGACGCACTGCTGTCATTTTCCGTTTTGCATCTTTTGCATATCTTCATATTTACCTCCCACGCACATGAAAATATAACAGAAAGCCTTCTCTTTGAGCTTTTCGGGGGAGCATTGCCGCAGCGGCATACGAGGTGCATATTGTCTGCGGCAGATATACCGATTAAAGTATTACTGCACCTCATCTACCGCAAGCGGTTCCCCCTTCTCCTCAAGGAGAAGGCTTTTCAAAATTCCTTCTTTTCCGTTCGCAAAAAACGGTATTTTGCGGAGCGTCACGCTCCTGCTTTTCTTTCCCTTTTCCGCAGTGTCTCCGCCACGGAACCAAGCTTTTCCCTTATCCTCTTGTGTCAGACGGCTTTGGGCGGATCGTCACGCTCCTTGCTTTTCTTTCCCTTTTCCGCAGTGTCTCCGCCACGGAACCAAGCTTTTCCCTTATCCTCATGTGTCAGACGGCTTTGGGCGGAGCGTCACGCTCCTTGCTTTTCTTTCCCTTTTCCGCAGTGTCTCCGCCACGGAATCAAGCTTTTCCCTTATCCTCTTGTGTCAGACGGCTTTGGGCGGAGCGTCACGCTCCTTGCTTTTCTTTCCCTTTTCCGCAGTGTCTCCGCCACGGAATCAAGCTTTTCCCTTATCCTCTTGTGTCAGACGGCTTTGGGTGGAGCGTCACGCTCCTATTTTGCATATTCAACCGTTCTGGTCTCGCGGATAACGTTGACCTTTATCTGACCCGGATATTCCATTGAGCTTTCAATCTTCTTGACAATATCCTTTGCAAGAATAACGGTTTCCTCATCCGACACCTTCTCAGGCTTAACCATAATGCGGATTTCACGACCCGCCTGGATTGCAAACGACCGTTCAACACCGTTGAATGAATTTGCAATTTCCTCCAGAGTTTCAAGTCTCTTGATATATGACTCAATATTCTCGCGTCTCGCACCAGGTCTTGCCGCCGAAATCGTGTCGGCAGCCTGAACAAGACATGCAACGCATGAATTAGGCTCAACATCGCCATGGTGCGCCATAATTGCGTGAACGACCTTTTCGTTTTCCTTATAACGTTTTGCAATGTCCGCACCGATTGTAACGTGCGAACCCTCAACCTCATGGTCAATTGCCTTTCCAATGTCATGGAGCAAGCCTGCGCGCTTTGCAAGCGTGACATCAGCACCAAGCTCCGCCGCCATCAGTCCTGCAAGATGTGCAACCTCGATTGAATGCTTCAGAACATTCTGACCGTAGCTTGTACGGTATTTGAGACGCCCCAGAAGCTTAATCAGCTCGGGGTGCAAGCCGTGAACGCCCGTGTCAAACGTTGCCTGTTCACCTTCCTGCTTGATGATTGCCTCAACCTCGCGTCTTGATTTCTCAACCGTTTCTTCAATGCGTCCGGGGTGGATTCTTCCGTCCACAATGAGTTTTTCCAGCGACAGTCTTGCAATTTCACGTCTGACAGGGTCAAATCCCGAAAGGATAACCGCCTCGGGCGTGTCGTCAATAATCAGGTCAATTCCCGTCAATGTCTCAATTGCACGGATATTTCTTCCCTCACGTCCGATGATTCTGCCCTTCATCTCATCATTCGGCAGCTCAACCACAGAAACGGTTGTCTCAGCAACATGGTCTGCCGCACAGCGCTGTATCGCGCCCGTTATGATGTTTCGCGCCTTGTTCTCAGCCTCGTCCTTTGCCTGATCCTCAATGCTCTTGATGAGAATTGCCGCCTCATGGCGCGTGTCGCTTTCAACCTGTTTGAGCAGCAGATCTCTCGCCTCGGGAACCGACATCTCAGCCAGCTTTTCAAGCTGGGTGAGCTGAAGCTTCTTCACCTTTTCAACCTCTTCGCGAATTGAATCAACCTCGCTCAGCTTGTGGTGAATCTGTTCTTCCTTCTTCTCCAGAACCTGAGTTTTCTTGTCGATTGAATCCTCTTTTTGCTGAACGCGTCTTTCCTGACGCTGCAGCTCGTTTCTTCTTTCCTTTATTTCCTTTTCAAGCTCGTTGCGTTCCTTATGTATTTCCTCTTTTGCCTCTAAAAGCTTTTCTTTCTTTGTATTTTCTGCGTCTCTTGACGCTTTTTTCTTTGCATCTGTAATTATTTTCTGTGCTTCCTCTTCGGCACTGCCGATTTTAACCTCAGCAACCTTTTTTCTGTACGAATATCCGTATCTGAAAGCGAGAAACATTCCCGCAATTGCAAGGACAACAACGCCTATGAGTATTGCAATTTCCATTCCGTCTATGATAAAACACCTCCTCTGTTCCATAAATTTGACGATTATCAGAACTAAAATAATATCTGCGAATTGCTTCGCAGCTGCTAAACAAAGAAATACATAAATATATAATAACAACCAAATTATATACAATATAATTTTAATAAATTTTCGTCAATATGTCAAGTATTTTTTAATTTTTTTGCACAAATTAATCGGAAATTGCCTCATAAAGAGTTGACGCATCACTTTTTCCGACCTGCTCGCGCACATCAGTGACCCTGATTTTCAGCAAACGGCTTCCGAATCTGATTTCAATCACATCACCGACCGAAACATCATAGGACGCCTTCACAACCCTTCCGTTCACCGAAACCCTTCCTCCGTCACACGCCTCGTTTGCCACCGTGCGCCGTTTTATCAGTCTTGAAACCTTCAGATATTTGTCAAGTCTCATATTTTTTCTCCTATCTTTCGTATTTTGAAAACTCCTGTATGAACTCCTCAAGATGACGGTTGAGTGCCACCTCGGCGTCAACATTCATGGTCTTTGCAACCGAAACAAGCTCAAACAGCATTTTACCGATATATTTCTCAGCCGCCTCGGAATCCGCGCAGCCTGCAAGAACGTTTATCATGCCCGAAATGTTATCCGCCGCAACCGCAGGCTCGTTGAAAATATACCCGTTTTTCTCCGCCTTGCCCTGAATTTTCTCGGCACGCATGAGTGACGGGAGCATTTTCGGCACACCTGCCATTTCCTCCGCAACCGTTTTCTGTCCGCGGTCATCACGCTTAATCTGATTCCATTTTTCCAGCACCTCATCGGAATTTTCGGCAGTCTCACTGCCGAAAACGTGCGGATGCCTGTGAATCAGCTTTCTGCATATCGCGTCGGTCACGTCCTCCATTCCGTATTCTCCGTTCTCAGTCCCGATCTGCGCATGAAACACAACCTGAAGAAGAAGGTCGCCGCTCTCGTCCGCAACCTTGGCAAAATCGCCGCCGTCAATCGCCTCGACCAGTTCATAGCCCTCCTCGATTATATTCTGCTTTATGCTTTCGTGGGTCTGCTCCCTGTCCCACGGACAGCCGCCCTCACCGCGCAGCTTTTTCACAATCTCCAGCAAATCCTCAAACGTATATTTCTTTTCCATAACTCCAAATCCTCCGCTTAAAGTAATTTCCATTTCGTGAGTATTTCCGCAATTTTCTCGCCCTTGGGCATGTTCAGTATGTCCTCACGCTTAAATCCTCTGATTAAGATAATCACGGCAAGATATACCAAGCCGCCAAAAGCAATTGCCGCAACCGCCGCAAGCCGTCCCGATGAAATGTGAGAGCCGATCGCGTCATATGCCAGAAGTGCCGCCGCCCCCATTATCACCGCCGCCGCAAGCGGCTTGATGAATGTATCCATAATGCCTATTCTGATTTTCAGCAGTCTGACAATACAGATAAGATTCAAAACCGCAATCACCGCATAGCACACATTCGTTGCAATCGGCGCACCGTCAATGCCCCAAACCGGAATGAAGAAATAGTTCATTGTGACCTTCACGATTCCGCCGGCAAGCATATTTATGACAGGATAATACACCTTGCCGTATGCCTGCAAAACCGCATTGCTGACCGAAACCATTGCGACAAACACAACGGCAATCGCAAGCTTTTGCAGCAGGACATGCGCGTCCGCGTCACTGTAGAGCAAGCCGAGAATTGGCTTTGAAAGCACCGAAAGACCAATTGCACACGGCATCGCAAACAGCATTGTGATTCTCAGTGCGCTGCATGTCGTGATTTTGGCTTCCTCGCTTCGTTTTGCCGCAACCGCAGTTGAAATTGCCGGCACAATGCTCATGCTCAGCCCCACGACAATTGTCAGCGGAAGATTGAACATCGTCTGCGCCTGTCCGGTATACATTCCGTAGAGCGAATTTGCCTGTTTTTCGAGAAGGGTGATTCCGCTCCAGCCCTCAGCCGCAGCATTGCGTGCAAACTCCGTTCCCTCGCGGAACAAAAATGCATAGCTGTCAAACACCCGCGGGTTCACAACAAGACGGTTCATAATCGTTGCAAGGTCAACAAGACTTGTCAGGCTTGACACCGACGCACCGATTGTGATCGGAATTGCAATCAGGACAAGCTCTTTCATGATTGTCTTTCTCGGACGAATTGCCCTCCCCTGCTGCGGTCTTGCTTTGCCCTTTGAAAATGCATAAATTACAATCATAAGCAGGAGCGACAGCATTGTTCCGACCGTAACGCCGAAAATTGCGCCCGATGCCGCAAACTTTGTTCTCACATCTCCCGAAAGAATCTCACGCGCCGAAATGCTGACGGGCTGACCGAGTGCGGGGTTGACCGTCATTTTCATAAACAGCAATGCGCCCGCAATTCCGATTCCGAGCTTTGCTCCTGCCTCAATGACCTCTGACGCCGCAGTCGGATACATGTTCTGCTTGCCCTGAAAATATCCCCTGTATGCCGAAACAATCGAGACAAAGAACACCGCAGGCGAAATGACACGAATACTTTGAGCCGCGTCATTGTTTCCGAGCATTGCCGCCAGTGCGTCCGAAAACGAATACAGAATCAGACTTCCGATTATACCTATTATACCCAAAAGCAGCCGCGCCGTTTCAAAAACACGCTTTGCGTCATATTCGTCGCCGCGGGCTATGCTCTCCGCAACCATTTTGGAAACCGCAATCGGGAACCCTGCCGTTGCAACGATAAACATGAAGGTGTATATCTGATATGCAACATTGAAAAGACCGCTGCCTTCCTTTCCGATCAGCTCATAAAGCGGAATTTTGAACACCGCGCCTATGACCTTCACAATCAGGTTCGCCGCAGCAAGCACCAGTGCGCCCTTTAAAAATGTTTTGCTTTTACTCTTCAAACAAAATACCTCCGTTTCGCGGTTTCGGACAAAGCCGCGCCGCCGTGTCTATGCAATTATACATATTTATATATATATTCTTCATCGGACAATAAAACAACCCGAGTTTGTTTCCCGAAAAAAAGCAAGCGCCCCCTGCCGCCGATACGGCAAGGGGCAGCTCTCATTCAACGAATATATAATACTATATTTTTCCGTTTCCGTCAAGACCCCGATTCAATTGCTGTTTTCGCTTTTCATCAGCTTTGTGTTTTCATAGCCGATTGTGCAGGTGCGCAGACCTGCCGCATACGGTGCCAGAAGATATGTGTCCGCATAAATCACCGCTCCGTCCTCATCAAGCCAGAAGCCGAGCAGCCCGACGCTCTCCGAAAGGGTTTTCTTCGCACTCTCAAAATATGCTTCAGGTTCAGAGTCGATTTCCGCCTCAAACGCCAAGAGAATCTGTTCGTTTATTTCCTCGTCCGTTCCCTCAAAAACATCACTGCGCACCAGTTCTTTTTTGTTTTTCATATCATAGCTCTTTGCCGTGACCGTGCTGTTCGGGTGTGCGCCGCCCGTATAGCTGCTTGAAATGAACTCAACCGAGAGCAAGCCGTCTCCGTTCTTTCTGACATCGAAATTCACCGAAAACTCATACGGAATGAACGGTGCGGCGTCAGCGTCGGTTTTTGAGCTGTCATACCATTCCTGTGCGCTTTCGAGGCTTTCCTCGAGCATATACGCCATGAGTCCCTCCGCCTCAGACTTCAGCTCCGCGGTGACCTCTGCCGCATAGCTGTCCTCACCGTCTGAAATGAGTGTCGGATATGAAACCAGAGTTGAAATCAAATCCGCCCCGCCGTCCGCACTTTTAATCGTGTCTTCAATGTAATTATAGCCGATTCTGTAGTCCCCGAATGTGTCGTTTATCACAACGGTTTTGCTTTCATCGTCCCAGTCAACCGCCGCTCCGAGAGCCTCCGCAACCGCACGGATCGGGAGCATTGTTCTTCCGTTCATGATCTCGGGTGCGGCTTCAAGCGTCTTTTCGCCGTCTGCATACATCGTGTCTGAGCCGACCGTCAGAGACGCATATTCACCCTCGCGGTATACATAAATGCTTTGGCTGTCCTCAATCCATCTGACATATGCACCCATTTTTTCAAGCACGTTTCTGAGAGGAACCAAGGTTCTGTCATTCTTAATGACAGGCTTCTGCAAATCAAACTCAACATTTTCACCGTTAACCGTAACATGAATTTCCTCCGCGGTGTCATCTGCGGCACATACGCAAATGCCGAGAAGCATTGCCGCCGCAGCCGCACTGCATCCGATTGTTTTCAAAAATCCGTTCATAGCTTTTTCCTCCGCTCATGTTTTATTCTGTAGTATTATAATATCATTAAACAGGCACATTGTCAATCGGAGAAAACGGATTACAGCAAAAAAATAATTCATTAACCGTCCATGCAGTTCATAAACTGCCGCCGCATTATTCCTTCAACAAAAAATGAGGCTGTTTAAAGAGTCGGTTGACTCTTTAAACAGCCTCAGCTTTTCCAAGGGGATAGGAAAAAAGCTTTGGAATCGGCAAACTGAGCCAAAACTTTAGTTTTGGGTTACCCGAAGGCGTACACGGGTACGCCGAGAGGCGAAGTTTGCCGATAGCAAGAAAAGGAATAATTCTTTGAAAAATCAAATTTGTTTGATTTTTCCGCCTCAAACAAAGCGAACTATGCCATTTGTATTTCCTGTAATTTGTCCTCGTCCTTCCTTTTCTTGCGTTCCGGAGTTTTTTAACATCCCCTTTCTTTCAATCGGAACACTGTTTCTTATTTATACAGCTCTGCTTTTCCGATGTCGTTGAACAGTGACATTTTAAATTCAACAACCTTTTTCATTGCTTCAATGCAGGGCGGATATATTGCGTTCGGCTCAATCCATTTCGGATTTTCCGCAAGCACCTCGCGGCATTTTTTGTAGAATGCAAACTTGATGTCGCTTGAAATGTTGATTTTTGAAATTCCGATTTTGACAGAAGCCGCAATTTCATCATCAGGGTTGCTTGAACCGCCGTGAAGAACAAGCGGAATGTCAACCGTTTCGCGGATTGTTTTGAGCAAATCGAGCTTCAGCTCGGGCTTCATATTCTTAGGATAGATTCCGTGAGCCGTTCCGATTGCAACAGCCAGCGAATCAATTCCCGTCTTTTCGATGAAGTCCTTTGCCTGCTGAGGATCGGTGTAGATTATGTCATTCGCACCGCCTTCATAGGAATCACCCGTTGTTCCGATTGTTCCAAGTTCAGCTTCAACAGAAACGTCCGAAACCCTTGCAACCTCAACAACCTTTTTCGTGATTGCAATATTATCCTCATATGACATATGCGACGCGTCAATCATAACCGAGGTGAAGCCGCAGCGTATTGCACGGAGAATTTCTTCAAACTTGCCGCCGTGGTCAAGATGAATCACCATCGGCACTCTTGACTTGTTTGCCTCTTCAATGCATGTCTTGATGAAGCTGTCGCCCAGAAATTCAAGCTCTGTGGGGTGAATTGCCAGAATGACAGGCGCATTTTTTTCATTTGCGCTCTCAACAACGCCCTTCAGAATTGCCTCGCTTCCGATGTTGAATGCGGGAACCGCAAACTCGTTTTTATCCGCAACCGCCAAAAGTTCTTTCATATTCATTAACATAACAGCAAATCTCCTTTTTTATTTTAAATTTTTATTTTTTCCCTCCGAGCCTGAAAGACCGATGTAATATCTCACAAGCTCGCGGCTTTCCTTTTCCGTACCGTGAATCAGGTCAAAATAGTTTATGTCGGGATTCTCACGCAGCAGACGCGCCGCCGCGTCTCGGTTTGCATTCATGAAATCGCAGCCGACGTTGATTTTGTTAATGCCGCCTCTGACCGATTCCAGAATGTTTTCCTTTCCCGACCCCGAGCCTCCGTGAAGAACAAGCGGCGCGCCCGTCAGCCTCTTGATTTCATGCAGCCGCTCAAAATCAAATCTCGGCACCATTCCGTCGGGATAGTTCCCGTGCGACGTTCCGATTGAAATTGCCAGAGCGTCAATTCCCGTCTGCTCAACAAAGATTTTCGCCTGTCCGGGGTCTGTATACATTGCGGTCTGTGTGAACTCTCCGCCCTCGCTTGCGCCAAGACACCCGATTTCACCTTCAACGCTCACACCCCGTGCATGAGCATATTCTGCAATCTCCTTTGTCATTTTGATGTTACCCTCAAGATCAAACCTTGACGCGTCAACCATGACCGACGAAAACCCGTCATCAATTGCCTTTATGATATATTCCTTCTCCTCGCCGTGGTCAAGATTGAGTGCCACGCAAACCCCTGCTCTTTCCGCAAGCGTTTTCACAGCGGGCGTAATCAGCGCGCTGTCACAGTGAGTGAGAAGATGGTCGCGGAAGATGTTCACGATAATCGGCGCGTCCGACTCCTCCGCTGCGGATATAACCGTTCTCGCTGTTTCAATATTGAAGCAGTTTATCGCCATGACCGCATAGTTGTTTGCATTCGCATCGGCAAGCATATTTTTCATTGAAACATACATAATATGTCAGCCTCCTCTGTTTTTGTCACAAATTAACCGATTTTAATCTGAGAGAGGTCAACGTCCTCCTCTTCCTCGTCAAGCACAATGCTGTCTTCAGCCTTTGCGTCCTTTTTGAGCAGAACCAGCAGGAGAGCCGTGACAATTGTGCCTGCCGCAAGTGCCAGCATGAAGCCCCACGGATTTATCATTGCGGGAACGATGAACATTCCGCCCGAAGGAACCATTGAACCGACATTCAGAATCATTATCAGCGCACCGCCGACCGCTGCACCGATTGAGCACGATGCGATGACTCTGATCGGGTCAACCGCCGCAATCGGAATGACGCCTTCCGTGATCATACATATTCCCATCGGGAACGCAATTTTGATGTTGTCTGTCTCGCTCTTGGTATATCTCGCACGTCTTATGAGCCATGAAAGAGCAACTCCGAACGGAGGTATCATTGAAGCACATATCTTGACCGCCTCGGGACCGTATACACCGTCCATGAGCAAGCCGTCCGCAAACAGCGAGGCAACCTTGTTGACAGGACCGCCGAAATCAAACGCCGCCATTGCTCCCATAATTGCACCGAACACACCTCTTGAGCCTGTCTGCATGTTGACAAGGAAGTTTGTCAGCGACTCGGACGCCCACGCAATCGGTCCGCCGATTACAAAGAACATGATGAGTCCGATGACAACCGATGAAAGCAGCGGAACAATCATCATGGGCATGAGACCCTGCGCCCACTTCGGAACCTTCAGATGATTTTTGAGAAACTCAACGAAATAACCTGCAAGATAGCCGCCGAGCATACCGCCGAGGAAGCCTGCACCCATGTTCTGGGCGATCATACCCATCAGCAGTCCGGGTGCGATTCCCGGTCGGTCCGCAATTGAATATGCAATTGCCGCGCCCATAACCCCGGGCAGAAGTCCCATACCGTAGACACCGAGCGTCACCGCAGCCTGCCAGATGTTATATCCTTCTTTGTAGTTTTCGATCGTTGACGGGTTCCCGCCGAAAATATTTCCGATCGCAATCAGCAATCCCGATGCCACAACCAACGGAAGCATGAAAGAAATACCTGTCAAAGCGTGTTTTTTCAGCTGAAGCTTTTTAAACATTATTATTCCCCCTTATATTAAAGATATTATTTTATTTTCCCAATTCCTGCTGAATTTTGTTTATCAGCGCCTTGGGTGATTTTATTGCAATATGAGTCGGAACCTCAACGGTTTTTTTGCCCTTGAACCGTTCCTTTCCGCCGACCTTTATGTCAGCCGCAATGATAACAACGTCCGCGTCACGTATATCCTGTGCGGTCAGCTCGTCCTCAGTGCCGATTGTTCCCTGTGTTTCAATGTGCACCTCATGTCCCAACTCCTGCGCAGCCGCAGTCAGCTTTTCCTTTGCAATGTAGGTGTGCGCAATTCCCGATGTGCAAGCTGCAATTCCAACGATTTTCATAATTTTTTCTCCTTTCTGTTTTTAAAATAAACACATTCACACTTTTGCATATATCAATTTATTTATTCCGAAAAAATATCGATCAGCTCTTCCGCGTTCTGCGCCTCAAGAAGCCGCCTGCAATTTTTCTCAGAGGCAAGCTTTCTTGCCATGTTTGAAAGAAGCTTCACATGAGACGTTCCCTTGTCCGACTCGCTCACCGCAAGCAGAACCACCAGCTTCACGGGCTTGTCGTCAACACTCTCCCATTCAACGGCATTTTCAAGTCTGCCGATTGCAACGGTTGTCTCCGCAACGCTTGCCGATTTTCCGTGCGGAATTGCAATTCCGTTGCCGATTCCCGTTGTTGAAATCTCCTCGCGTCTCAGAACGTCGCCGAGAAATGCTGCCTTGTCGGTGAGTGCGCCGCTCCTGTCAAGAAGCTCTGTCAGCTTCTCGAGTGCTTCCTTCTTTGTCTGTGCCGAAACCTTCAGGTCAATGCGTTCCTTTTTCAATACCTCTGCAATGTTCATTTTGCTCACTCCTTTGCAAGTATATTTTTAATTTCATTTTCATCTTCTGCCGTCAAAACAGCCTCTGCAAGCTTTTCCGCATCCGCAAGCGTGATTTTGCCAATCCTGTCTTTCAGTCTGCCGACCATCGGCAGCGGAACGCTGAACTTTTTCAGTCCCATTCCCAAAAGCACCTTTGTGAACACGGTGTTTGCCGCCATATCTCCGCAGACGCTCACTTCTATTCCTGCGTCATGTCCTGCCTTAATTACGTTTTTCAGCATTCTCATAACAGATGGGTGATATGGATTATACAGCTCTTCAACCGCGGCATTTCCCCTGTCGGCAGCCATTATATACTGCACAAGGTCATTTGTTCCGATGCTGAAAAAGTCACAATGCTTTGCAAATGTCTCCGCCATAATCGCGCTTGCAGGCGTCTCAATCATAATCCCGAGCTTTGCACTGCGGCAAAATTCCGTGCCTTCCGCCTCAAGCTCTGCCTTCACGCCGTCAATCAGCTCTGACGCCCTTTTAATCTCGCCTATGCTGCAAACCATCGGAAGCATAATTTTCACTTCGCAGCCTGCACCTGCAATCAGAATTGCACGGAGCTGTTCCTCAAAAAGCTTCGGATTGCTCAGGCAAAGCCTGATTCCGCGGTTTCCCAGAAACGGGTTATCCTCATGCTTCATCTCAAGATAGTCAAGCTGCTTGTCTCCGCCGATGTCAAGCGTTCTCACGGTCACGGTGTTCGGCTGTGCCTTTTCAATCACCGTGCGGTATGCTCTGATCTGCTCATCAGGCGTCGGTTTTTTCTTTGCCGAGGAATAGAGAAATTCCGAGCGGAACAGTCCCACACCGTCAATCATCTCATGCTCTGCGCCGTCCATATCCGATGGCTTTCCGATGTTTATGCAGACCGCAATTCTCTCACCGTCAGCCGTTCTTGCCTCCTTGCCTTTAAGCTCTTCAAGCCTTCCGTGCAGATTTCGCTCCTCCGCAAGCTTCCTTTCAAGCTCTGCCGATTTTTCTTCACTCGGCGAAACCGTAAGTTCACCCGCATAGCCGTCAATAAATGCACTCTCGCCGTCCGACGCCCCGCAAAGTCCGTCAGCTCCGACAACCGCCGGGATTCCGAGCGACTTTGCAAGAATAATGACATGAGAGGTCGCACCGCCCGTTTCGCATATGAAGCCTGCAAGACGGCTTCTGTCGAGCATCATCGTATCGACAGGTGTCAATTCGTGCGCCGCAACGATATATTTTTCGCCGTCCGACGGAAACGCAAACTCAGTGTCAGCACCGTGCAGAGCGTCAATCAGAAGTCCTCCGATATATCTTATGTCCTCCGCTCTCTGGCGCATATATTCATTGTTCTTTGACGCAAGCTTGTCCGCCATTTCACCCGTCACGGTGCGGACAGCATCAGCCGCAGCCGCTCCGCCTTCAATCATTGCCCTGATCTGTCCGAGCAAAACAGGGTCGCCGAGCAGCATTTCATATGCCGAAAAAATCTTTGCGTGCTCCTCGCCAAGCTCTGCCGCCGTTTTGTCGTAAAGTGCTCTCACTCTTTCGAGAGCCGCATCCGCCGCCTCGTCAATGCCGATTCCGCTGCGTTCTTCATAAGTCTTTTCAAAGTGAATCAGCTTTCCGAACGCAAACCCGGGTGCTCCCGCAATTCCTCTGAAAACCTTCATATCAATCACTCCATATCCAAAGTTTCAACAACGGCGTCAAGCGCTTCCTGTTCATCACTGCCGCTTGCGCGGATTTCGATTGTCTCACCCTGCGCCGCGCCCATGCAAAGCACCATGAGCATACTCTTCGCGTCATATTCCTCGCCGTCCTTCAAAAGCATAATTTCGCTTTTGAATCTTCCTGCCGTCTTGCACAAGTCCGATGCAGGTCTTGCGTGCAAGCCTTCCTCGTTTTTGATTTTATAGCTCACCTGTACCATACCCATAGCCTCCTTTACCACAGATTAAGTGTTTTTATTATATCCTCCGAATCCTCAAGAGCAGCCACCCTTTCGCATTCGGTCTTATCTTCCGTGAAGCTCACGATTGACTTATAAAATCCGATAATCTCATTTTTCATCTCAGCACTCTCGTCAAGATCAAACGCCAGCAGAAAAACCATGTTAACCTTGTCGCCGTTTTCCGTCCATTCAATCGGGGTTGCGAGACTTGCAAACGCCGCCGCCGAATGGTTGACAAATTCGCTGAGTCCATGCGGTATTGCAACCCCTCTGCCAATGTCTGTCGGTGTGCTTTTTTCTCTTTCAAGAACGGATTTTTCAAAATCTGCCGTGACATATCCCAAGCTTTCCATTCTTGCGCATATCATGTGAAGCAGCTCATCCTTGCTTGCCGCGGCACATTTCGGAAATATCAGCTCACGGCAAAACAGCTCGGTGTTCGGTGTGATTTTCTTCACGCTGACCTTCTTTTCAGCACGGATTCGCCGCACCTCGTCCTCAAGCCGCCTGATGTCCTTTTCGTCTAAAAGATGTCCGACTGTCACGACCTCACGGCTGAGCCTGTAGCCTTCAAGAGATGTTGTTGCAATGATGAAATCGCACATCTCGCTTTTTATCCTGTGTATGTCACGTCCCGAAAGCTGTGCCGTGATTCGGATTTCGGGAAGGGCGCGTGTGATTTTTTCCCTGAGTATCTGTGAAATTCCGACACCGTAATCACACACAACACATGCCGTGACCTCCGAAAGCTGCCGTTCAATCGCACCGCCCGTATGCAGTGCCAGAAATCCGACCTCATGTTCATTCATTTCAAGCTTCAATTCCTTTTCAAAAATATTTCCGAGAAACCATGCAACAGCCATCATGTTCGGATATTTCGATTTGATTTGCGGCAAAAGACGGTTTTTGCATATGATTCCGTGTTTCAGTCTTGCAATGCACACTCTGAGCTGAAGAAACATCTGTTTGACATAGAAATTGTCCTCTCTCAGATTGACCGCCGCAACCTCGCTCATCAGATTGACCGCCTTGACCGTGAATCTGCAAAGCTCAATGCTCATTGCCTCAAAGCTTCTTCTTGAAGCATCTGACTCAAAGCTTTGGATTTCGGATATTTCAGCCGCGAACGTGATAAATTCGGTTTCGCTCTCCGAAAAGTGCATTCCATATGTTTTTTCAAGTTCCTCAATCATAATTGCCGCAAGTCTTTGTGATGCTTCTCCGTCCGCCGGACACGGCTGAACCTTCGGCATTTCCGCCTCAAATCCTGCGCGGCTCCTCATAATGCATAACGAAACGAGAAAGAGCAGTCCCATTCCTGCGGAATAGGTGAAGCGAAAACCCATTTCATTCTCGGCTCTGAGAATTGCCGCCGCAACGCTGTCGGTGTCAAAGCCCCTGAGTGCCGCAGCAATTGCCGCCTGATCATCGGCAGTCAGGAAAGAAAACCTTGAGCCTGCCGCGCCGCCCGTCTCCGAATACAGAGAAAGCGATTCATTAAAAAATGTCAGTCTTGCCATTCGGTAGTTAAACTCGCTGTATCGGATTGAAATTCCTTTTCCTCTTCGGCGTTCATACAGAATGCGGTTCTCGAAAAACCACTGTGCCACCTTGTCCAGAACCTTTTCAAGCTGAGTTCTTCCGATGTAATACTGCTGCGCAAGCTTTTGTGCGGTCAGGCTGCCGTTCTCCAGCAAATGACGGATAATGAAGAACACCATTTCCTTTTCTTCATCATCGCTGTGTCTCAGCTGCGCCCATTCTTCCTCGGTCATGGTCAGTCTCACTCCGGCATGGGGCTTTGTTTCCAATGTTCCTGTGCCCTGCTCTGAAAGATATTCCCGGATACACGCAATGTCATTTCTGACCGTCTTAACCGACGCGCCCGTCTGCTCCGCAAGATATGCTAAGGTCACATAACCTTCCTCGTCAAACAGTGTCCTGAGAATTTCCGACTGTCTTTTATTCATAATAACCGCGGCTCCTTTTTTTCCGCATCTCTCTTGTACAATTTGATTATACAACAGGAATGCTCAATTTCATTTTTGATTTTTTGACACAATTGGGAAACTTTCTGCAATATTCGCAATAAACCGCACCACAGCGCACTTTTTGCGGAATTAAAAAATTTCCCCGAAAGCTTATTTTTAAAAAAGCAAGCCGAATTTGTCTTTTTCACGACGAACCAAGCTTGCTTTTTATGTATTAATATTCTGTTAAAAAAGGACGCTTACAGAAAGCAAGCGTCCTTTGGTCGGAGTGACTGTAAACGTGTTCGCTGTTTCTTTGCGTTTCCGCGAATTTCTCAAATGACCCCGAACGCTTATTATAACAATGTTTTTAAGGGTTTGCGCATTTTTATA
>CAKSIW010000029.1 GCA_934463175.1 uncultured Clostridia bacterium
AAAGCACCCTCGCACAGAGGGGGACGGATATGTTTTGTATTACACCGACCAATGTCCGTTTAATGCAAAATATGTTCCTGTTGTGGAGAATACGGCAAAGGAAAATGGTGTGAAATTCAAATCGGTTCACTTGCAAACAAAGGAAGAGGCACAAAACGCTCCGACTCCAATCACGACATATGCCCTGTTCCTTGACGGGGTATACATAACAAATGAGCAAATGAATGACAAGCGGTTTTTAAAGCTGCTGGCAAAATAGGGTGAAGTTAAAAAAGCAAAAAGACAGTCCGCATGGGCTGCCTTTTTGACTGTACTGCATTTAGCAATACCTTGAGCTTGCGAAAAAATCAGTGGAATATAGAGCTTTAATACTCATAGAATTGAAATGAAGGGGGCAGAGCATGAGAAGGGGTATCGGTAAATTATGCGGAACACACTCGGGACTGTCAAAGAGGAAGGTTGTTTTTGCGGCTCTGAAGCTGCACTGCGGAAATATCCGGCAGCTTCTTTTTTTAGCTGCGGCTGCGGCTGTGCTGATTCTTTGCGTCAGCGGCGGAAAAGACGGGAGCACAAGCACGATTGAGACATTCGCGGTCCCTATGTCGGGCAAGGTCATTGTGATTGACCCGGGACACGGCGGGACACACTTAACACAGCTTTTTAATATTCCGATAATACTTTAATGCAGGCAGAAATTATGCACAAAAAACATCTGCAAACCAAAATCATTTTGGTTTGCAGATGTTTTTTTAATGCAGCAAGACGGTAAAACACTCTTATTCCATTTTTATCCGTCTCGGGAAAGTGCGTAAAAGATAAAAATATAGTTTATGAAAATAATGTAATCTTTAAAAATCCCTTTTTATATAGGGTTTCAAAAAATGCAAAATATAACAGAAAATTTATAATCGCGAAAAAAGATAGTTTTAAGACATTATGTAATATTGAAATGGCACTGAACAGCTATTATACTTATTATACAAATAATACAGTTCAAAAATAAACTTTATTAGCAAAAATGAATATGGAGGTTGAGAGGTCATGGAAAACAGTGTTTTTTGGAAGAGCAACCTGAACGATGTTGAGGAAATGCTTAAGAAAATAAAAAAAGGAAGGGTAAAGGAAATCGGAAAATCAGCAGGAGGAAGACCTCTGTATCTGGTGGAGTATGGAACGCATGATGAGTATGAAAGAACCGCAAACTACAGCTCGGCTCTCGGTGCGGGAGACGTCAGCGTATACAAGCAGAACAAGAAGCCGCATGTGTGCATAATAAGCGGTGAACACGGCGCGGAATGGGAAGGAATCGTTGCAACTCTGAACCTCATAAACATTTTTGAAACGGGCTCGGATTTGAGGGGCGTGAAATATCCTGAGCTTGAAAAATGGTATGAAAATTCGTACATAGCATTAGTTCCCGTTGCAAATCCCGACGGAAGAGACAGAATCAAGTGCGACACGGTGGTTGGCTTGAACCGCCCCGATTTCAGACGTCTTGACCAGGGCGTGTGGAAAAACGGCGAATACTGCGACTGGCCCGAATGCAAGAGATTCCACCCGATTAAGGATTATGTGAAGCAGCTGGGAGGATATTTCAACGATAACGGAATTAATCTGATACATGACAACGCGTTTGCTCCGATGGCAGAGGAAACAAAAATACTGCTTAAAACAATAAGTGAAATTGCGCCGGATTTCATTGCGGATATGCACGGACACGGCGGAATGGACTACGGACACCTGATACCTGCCCCGAAGCAGAACATAAGCTGCATTGAGAAATGCATAGAGTTTGATGACCTTGTGAATGAGGTGATGGCGGAGAGAGGCTATAACTTTAGAAAAAGAGGAACCGGCTGGGAAAAATTCCCGCTGAGAGAACACTTCAATCTGCATGACGCAATGCATTTGTGCAGCGGAGCAATAACAATGGTGTATGAGAGCGATCAGGGCGTCATTGTCCGCGAGGGAGACGACGAAAAGCTTGAAAACAGGCACTCGCTGATATATGAAAAAGCGATGACGTTTTATGAAACAGTAAAAGTATTTACGGATAAATTATATTAAAGAAAGGGAGCGGTTTTGTGAAAAAAACAAAATGGGTAAAAAGCGGTGTTGCAATTATGCTGTCGGCTGTGCTGGCTGCGGCATCGGCAGGCTGCGGCAAAAAACAATCGGTGAACACCGAAGTGAATCTTGAAGGGGACATTCCCGAAAACCTGACGATTTTCTGTAATCTCGGGTCAAATGTTTCAAAGGCGGGAGGCACAAGCTATAACGATGTTCTGACATTCCAGCTTCTTGAAGAAAAAACGGGCTGTCATGTTGAATGGATTCACCCGGCAGGAAATGCACTGAATGAAAGGTTTAACACAATGATTGCATCGGGCGAATATCCCGACGCAATTGTGTATAACTGGAGCGGTGTTAACGGAGGAATAGAATCGTTTGTTGAGGACGGCGTAATTTATGACCTGACACCATACATAGAGACGTGTATGCCGAACTTCTCAAAGCTTCTGGAGGAGCACCCCGAGATTAAAAAAGATGTTATGACCGACGACGGCAGAATCCTGACAATACCTTATGTCAGACTGGACAAGGAGCTGTGCGTATATCAGGGTCCGCTTGTGCGCCGTGACTGGCTTGACAAATTAGGTCTGGAAGAGCCGACAACACCGGCGGAGCTGAAAACAGTCCTGAAAGCGTTCAGAGACAAGGACGCAAACGGAAACGGAAAGCCTGATGAGACTCTCGGCGGAATCGGCTTTGACAATGCGCAGGGAATCGGCTGTCTTTTGTGGGCGTTCGGAACAACATGGGATTTCCACCTGAAGGACGGAAAAGTTGTTTACGGACCTGTGACAAAGGAATTCAGAGACGGCGTTGAATATATTGCGGATTTATATAAGGAAGGACTCATTGACCCTGACTATCTGATTGACGAAAAAGCAAAATATGACGCGAAATTCACGGACAACAAGTTCGGATACGGCTTCGGTTTCCAGCCGACAAGATACAGCGAGATTATGAACGACGGCACAAGAAAGGTTGACGGCGCAAAATATCTGAAAGCGGCTGACGGTGTGAACTATTGCTATAACAATTTCTATAAAATGCAGGTGACAACGGGCGCGTGCCTTGCGGTCACAAGTGCAAACAAGAATGTTGCCGGAACGCTGAAATGGCTTGACGAGCTGTATGGAGAAGAAGGAATCGCATTCGGAAACTACGGCAAGGAAGGTCTGACATATAAAATGGTTGACGGCGAGCCGGTGTTCACGGACTATATCACCGCAAACAAGGACGGCAAGGGCTTGTCCGATATGGTGAGCCTGACATGCGCAGTCCGCGACAGCGGATTCCCCATGATACAGACATGGCCGTTCTATAAGCAAACGCTGTCAGACTGGGGCGTTGAGGCAATTGAAAACTGGGTTGACGATAACCCGAACATTGACAACATTCTGCCCACAGTGTCACGCACTCAGGAGGAGTCGGAGGACTACGGACGGATTATGAACCCGATTAAGACATATATGCTGGAGCAGGTGAACAAGGTTATCATGGGCACCGCAAGCATGGCTGACTGGGACAATGCCGTGAAGCAGATGGAGAAAATGGACATTGAAAGCGCGGTTAAGATTCAGCAGGCGGCATATGACAGATATGTGAAACGGTAAAACTGCGGTTTCGGAAAGAAAAGAGGTTGAATATGAGGACATTGGAAAGAAAAGCGCAGCGCAGACCTGCACGGGGAACGCTCTGGAAGGAAGTCAAAAAGTTTAAGCATATCTATATAATTCTGATACCTGCCATTCTGTATTATCTGATTTTTCATTATGCGCCTATGGGCGGACTGGCAATTGCATTTCAGAAATTCTCGATTACAAAAGGAATTTTCGGAAGCAGATGGGTTGGTTTGCGGAATTTCAGCAGCTTTCTTTCGGACGTGTATTTCTGGCGACTGCTCAGAAACACCCTGATGCTGAATTTCTGGGGACTTGTTTTCGGATTTCCCGCACCGATACTTTTCGCATTGCTTCTGAATGAGATAAGAAACGAACGGTTCAAGAAATCCGTGCAGACAATCACATATATGCCGCACTTTCTGTCATCGGTTGTTGTGTGCAGTCTGGTGCTCACGTTTGTGTCGTCTCAGGGCTGTATCAATTCCATAATAAACTTTTTCGGAGGCGATACGGTCAGGTTTATGAGCGACCCGAAATATTTCTACAGAATATACGTAATTTCCGACATATGGCAGCAGCTTGGCTGGAACAGTGTGCTGTTCATTGCGGCAATTGCAGGAATTGACCAGGAGCTGTATGAGGCGGCAAGCATAGACGGCGCAGGCAGATTCAGAAAAATTGTTCATGTGACCATTCCGGGAATCATGGGAACGATAATGATTGTGCTGATAATGAGAGTGGGCAGAATGCTGTCTGTCGGATATGACAAAATCATACTGCTTTATAACCCGGCAATCTATGAAACCGCGGACGTGATTTCGACATATGTATACAGACGCGGTATGCTGGACGGAGATTACAGCTATTCAACTGCGGTCGGTCTGTTCAACTCCGTATTCAATTTTATATTCCTCATGTCAGCAAATGCCCTGAGCAAAAAGGGCACGGGCAGCGGCTTGTGGTAATCGGAGGTGCGGAAAATGAAATATAAAAAGAGTATTCTCGAGACGGGATTTGATTTTTTCAACTGTGTTTTGATGATTTTGCTTGTGATTGCAACGCTTTATCCCTGCTACTATGTTTTGGTTGCGTCAATGAGCGACGCGACGCGCATATATGAGGGAAGCAGTCTGCTGCTCTGGCCGAGGGGCTTTTCGGTTGAGGCATATAAGCAGGTGCTTGAATATAAGCCGCTGTGGATCGGATATGCAAACACGCTGTTTTACGTGTCGGTCGGCGCGACAATTTCGGTGCTGACAACGGTCATGACGGCTTTCGCGCTGACAAGGCGCGGCTTGCCCTTTAAGAATGTGATCATGTTTGCAATACTGTTCACAATGTATTTTTCGGGCGGACTGATTCCCACATTTCTGGTTGTGAAGGGAATCGGCTTGTATAACAGCAGACTTGCAGTGATAATCCCGCCGATGATAGCGACATATAACCTGATAATAACAATATCATATTTCAAGGGGCTTCCGTATGAGCTTGAAGAGGCGGCAAAAATAGACGGCGCAAACGACTACACCGTTCTGTTCAAAATCTTAATGCCGATTGCAAAGCCGATAATCGCGGTAATCGCGCTTTACTACATGGTTTCACTCTGGAACAGCTATTTTTCCGAGATGATTTACCTGAGCGACAAAAGCAAGTTTCCGCTTCAGCTGATTCTCCGCGAAATCCTGATACAGAACGACACTGCAAGCGTGGGAGGCTCGGCGTCAAACGTCGGGGACGCACAGACATATGCGGAAAGCCTGAAATTCGCGGTTATTGTTGTTTCAACAATCCCGATTCTCTGCGTATATCCGTTCATACAGAAGTTCTTTGTTAAGGGCGTCACAATCGGAGCGGTTAAGGGATAGGCGGAAGATGGTGCAACAATCGGAACTGTCCGAAAGGGCAGATTTCGGCTGAAAAAAACTGCATTACCGCGTGCGGTAATGCAGCCCTTCCCGAAATTATCGGTTGTGCAGATTTGTCTTTCGGTATTGAAGAGGAGATATGCCGAGACTGCGGCGGAACTTTTTGTAAATATCGTTCTCGCCCGAGAAACCGCACTGAACCGAAATCTGATAAATCGGCAGGTTTGTGGTCAGCAACAGAGTTTTTGCAAGCTGAATACGCTTTGCTGTGATATAGTCCGTGACCGAAACTCCCATCGTGCTTTTGAAAATCTTTGAAAAGTATGAATAGGAATAGGACGAGGCGTGGCACAAATCCTTGACGCGTATATTCTCCGAGAGATTGTTGTCAATGTAGGTCAGGGCGAGGTTAATGCTTTCAAGCATGGTTTCGCTTTCTTCTGACGGAATGCTCGGCTGCATGACGCGGAGATATGTAATCAGTATTTCGCGGATTATTGCGGACATTGAGTAGGTGTAGCCGATTTGCTTCAGAGAGTTTTCGTGCTGAAGCCGCAGGAACAAATCCTGAAGCTGCTCCTGCATGAAACGGTTTTCTCTGAGCATGAGATGAAAGCTCTCATAGTTTTTATGAGGCTTGGAGAAAAAATTGCAAACGGTCGGCGATTCGTTGAAAACAAAAGGCTCAATCGGAATGTTCAGAAGAATGTAGGAGGTCGGTTCGCGCTTAATTGTGTAGTGCGGCGTGCAGGAGGGTATGCAGAATATGTCGTCCTTCAGAAGGGTGACGGTTTTGTGTTCAAGATTCAGTTCAACCTCTCCGTGAATCACGTATATAAACTCGACTTCATCGTGAAAATGCCACGAATATTTTCTGATTTCTCTGGTGGAAACAATGTTCTCCTTCAGGCAGTAGTCAAAATTGACTCCGTGTGCGTAATGTCGTTTTTCATGATACATGGCTGTTCTCTCCTCAAAAGTGTATTGGCAGAATATGATTGTTTTTCCAAAACTGAAAAGTCCGTAAACTGCCCGTATAAACATTATATAACAGAAAAATAATTATGTCAACAATAAAAAATGATAGGAAAACTAAAAAGGGGTGATTTAATGAAGCTTAAAAGAATGATTGCAGCGGTCCTGTCGCTGACTGTCTTGTCTGCCTCGTGCGGAACAGCCTGGGCGGCATGGGACGGCTTCGGAACGGAGGACGATTCGGGGGCGCAGATTACTGTTGTGGACATGGATAAGCTGTCGTCACTGCTCAGCAGCGGTGCCGGTGTTTCGGATTCAATCCGGAAATCCGGAAGATATTCGGCAATGTGGTTTAACATGGACACAAAAACAAACCTGACATTCAAACAGGGAATCGAAACAGACCTCGGGGCATATGACACACTGGTCATAAACCTGTATTCCAGAAAAGCGACGGGACATCAGATGACGCTTGCGATCTACTGCACGTCACTGTCAAAGGAAATCAGCAGCTCATACTTCGTGTATAAGTTCAAGCTTGACTTTGAGGGGTGGAAGGAATTCAGGCTGAACATAGAGTCCGACCTCGGGGCAAACAGTGCTCCCGACATAAGAAAAATCCAGAGATTCTATTTCACGTCAACAGGCTGGTCGTCAAACTCAAACACAGCGGAGGACGGTGTGTGCATAGACACGATCTATGCTGTGAACAGCGAGGCGGCAGGAACGGCGTCAAAGCTGTGTACGCGTGAGGACGAGAAAAAGTTTTCGGCTCTGACACAGAATGCAGCGATACTGTTCAACCGCAACAAGCATGTCTATCAGAACGGCACGGTGAGCCTGCTTGATGAAAATGACTTCAACGCGAAAACGGTTGTGTATGACGGTGTGCCGATGGTTCCGGCGGCATTTTTTGAAAAGTATTTCGGAGGCACGGCTGCGGTCAGCGGAAACACGGCAGAGATTTCATTGAACGGAAAGACGGTGAAGGCTTCTGCGGACAATGCAGAATATACGGCAGACGGCGAGGCAAAGAGCTTTTCAGCCGCACCGCGCATATACAGAGAGATTTTCTTTGTGCCTGTGACGGAGACGGCAAATGCACTCGGACTCAACGCGGAGACGTTCGGAAGCCTGACGGTCATTGCCGCGGCGGACGTAATCGAAAAAATCAAGGAAAGCGATGCATACTGCGCAATTGCGGCAGACAGGATAACGAATACTTTTGACGCGAACACGGTGACCGATGAGGACTTTGATGAGCTGAGACAGCGCGCAAAGGAGTTTTATGTCGGAGATGAAACGATTGACCTGACAAATCCATACATGAAAAAGATGGTTTCGGCGGTTGAAACCTCCGCAAAATCATCGTGGAAATCAATGAACAAGGGTGATGACATAAAAATACTGTTCGGAAACAAAGAACCGGTTCTGAGCGAGGATATGAGACTGCAATATGAATATCTCGAAAAAATGGCAAAGGGCTGGGGAACCTACGGAACAGAAATGTACCATGACAAGGAGCTGAAAAAAGACATACTCTTCGGGCTTGAATGGCTGTATAACAATCTGTACGGTCAGGCAGAGCTTGACGGAGAGGGCTGGCGCAGCATATGGCTGTTCAACTGGTGGGATTGGTGCGTCGGAGTTCCTCAGAGCCTTGTGAAAACAATTGCAATTCTCGGTGATGAACTGAGCCGTGAAAAAGCGGACGAATACCTCAGAATCGCAAAGAAAATGGTTGAGCTGAAGGCAAGCGCGAAAACACCTGCGCGCGCAGGCGGAAGAATTCTTGTCATGACGCTTGCTGCAATACTGACCTATGACCGTGAGCTGCTGGCAAGCTGCTATGAGGACTTCGGAATACTCTATGATCCCGTGGACGGAGAAATAGACGACAACGGAGAGGGTAACTTTGCGTCAGATGATATGTATATGGCGCATGGCTTTGCATATTCAATGGGTTACGGCATTTCGCGTCTTGAGCGTGACGGCTCGGCGATGGTGTTCACGGCGGATTCGCCTGCGGAGTTCACATCGCCGTATGACTATGCACTGCATGACAAGGCAATGGAGAAAACCTACCGCAGAGCAATCTGGAATGCACGCGGAATGAGAATGCTTGCAGGCAGACAGAGCCAGAACAGCAACGAAATTGCGGCAGCGGTGAACACAATGATCGGATATACCAACCTTCTCGGAATGTACGGAGAGGAAATGGACGAACGAATCAAGAGGTTCATCAAGAGCAACCTGGACGAGGAGGTTCTGGACTACGCGTCAAGCAGATATACGGTTTTGCAGTTTATGAAGCTTCTGGAGATATACAATGACGATTCAATTCCCAAGGACGATAATTATGAAACGGGCTATGTGTCATATGTGGGTGACAGAATCATTCAGCAGAGAAACGGATATGCGTTCGGAATTGCAATGTCATCATCACGGCGCGGCAACTATGAGAGCATAAACTGCCAGAACACGGACGCATGGTATACGGGAGACGGCATGGTGTATATGTACACCGACTATGACCGTGACCAGTTCGGAGCATTGTGGAGAAAGGACGCAAACATGTATCACGTGCCCGGCACAACGGTTGACACCCAGGAGCGCGAAAGAGTCAGCATTTCGCTTGCGAACACATGGAAGAGCGGACAGGACTTCGTCGGCGGAGCAGAGTTCAATGATGATTTTGTGACAGGGGCAATGCTGAGCGAGTCATATCACAATGACGTTGACAAGGGCGATGTTGTCTATGACACGGGAGTGACAAGCGCAAATTCGGGCGGAGGACTGCCTGTTCACGCAAGCTCGCTGATGTCACACAAGTCGTGGTTCCTGTTTGATAATGAGCTTGTGGCACTCGGCAGCGGGATTTCGGCGCATGACGGCTTTGATGTTCAGACTGTTGTTGAAAACCGCCGCCTGAAATCCGAGATGAAGGTGGAAAATGCGCAGAATACGCTGAATGAATATAAGGTTGTCGGAGTCACCGCAACGGGTGATGACGGAAACGTTCCTGCAAATGTCATTGACAATAACCTCGACACGCGCTGGAGCTTGCAGGGAAACAGCGAGTGCTATCTGACGCTTGAGCTTGAAGAGGCTTTGCCGATTGGATATATCGGTGTTGCGGTGTATAACGGAAAGAACAGCGGCTTTAACTTCAACATTCAGCTTTCGGAGGACGGAAAGACATGGAAGGAAATGGGCGCGTTCACAACAGAGACAAACAACTATATGCAGGCGTTTGACATGAAATCGGAAAAGGCGAAATATGTCCGCCTTGACGGACACGGCAGAACCACGGGCAGTCTCTGGAATTCAGTGACGGAAATGAAGGTATATCCGCCTGCGGCAGACGGGTCAATGAAAACTGCGTTTATGGACGACTCGGAGGACGCAAGCATTCTGAAAGGAACTGAGGACGTTTTCACAGACGGAGTGCTCATGACAAAGACCGCCTTCACAAAGGAGCTGAACAACCCGAAGTGGGTGAACATTCAGGGTGCGGGAGGCTATTTCTTCCCGAACGGCGGCAATCTGACAATGGAAAAGAACAAAAAGGGATTCCTGGAGCTTTGGTTCAATCATGGAGTGAACCCGAGCGGAGAGACGTATGCATATGTTCTGCTTCCGACAATGACAAAGGAACAGACGGCGGCATATGCGGAGAACCCCGATATTGAAATTCTGTCAAACACCGAACAGCTCCAGAGCGTGAAGGACAAAAAGCTCAATGTTAAGGGCATTGTGTTCTGGCAGCAGGGAGAGCTTGAAGAGGTTAAGGCGGAACAGCCGTGCATTGTCATGGCAGGAGAGGAAAACGGAAAGTATACTCTGACGGTTTCCGACCCGACACACAAGCTGAATCAGGGCAAGCTTGTGATATCCAAAAAGCTGAACGCTGACGCACTCGACGACGGAATGACAGCAGAATTTAAGGACGGAAAGACGATTGTGACTGTTGAGTTCGGAGACAGCGGAAAAACCTTTAAGGGAATTTTCAACACGGAGAAATAAAAAAAACGGTTGAGTGCAGGCGGCAGGCAATGTGCCTGCACCGACCCAAAATAAATATAAAAAAGGAGTTTTAATTATGAAGAAAACAATTTCATTTGCGTTGGTGCTGTGCATGGCACTGACACTTTTGACGGGGATTTCTGCTTTTGCCGAAAAGGAGAGCCTTCTGAACGACGGATATGTTCCGATTTTCTCAGATGATTTTGAAGGGTATGAGGCAAAGACATACACACAGAAAGAATTAACAAAATGGAAAGGAACAAGCGCAAGCGAAACCTTTGAAATTGTTAATTTGGGCGGTGAGCACGGAAAGGTTGTTTCGGCACTCGGCGCGTTAAACACCGAAGGTACAACCTATACAGGGGGAAATAACCTTGAGACGCAAAACAGCGCAACATCAGAGAAAAACGTCAAGCTTTCGATTGATTTTTATGCACAAAGCTACAGATATATTCAGATGAGACTGTATAGCAGTGCAGCGTCAAGTAACACTTGGAATCTGTGGACAATTAAGAATAGTACAACATTTTGCTGCAATGGCGAAAAAGTCTCAAAAACAATCGGAAATGATTTCTTTGGGAAATGGCACACTGCGACGGCATATCTGGATTTCACAAATATGAAGTATATGTTCTATCTTGACGGCGAGCTTCTTGCAACCGACGCAATACCGACTACATTCACTGATTTCAGCAAGGTGAGAATGACTTTTGGTGCAAACAAAGTGTCGAAGGCTGAGCTTGTGACGGCATATATAGACAATTTCTCGGTTGAAACTCTGAACGAGACAAAGGCAGCAAATGAGATTTCACAGTTTGACTATGTGATATACAGTGATGATTTTGAGAACGGTACAATAAACGATGATGTTACCGCAAGAGCAAACATGTGGAATGCAAGCGGCAGAGCAACAATTGCAGCATCGCCTGACAGCACTGACGGTCACGGCAATGTGGCATATCTGGTTAAAAGCAAAAACATGGAAACAAAAAACTGGGTTATGGCAGGAAACACATATACCGCAGCAAATCTCAAAACCGTAAATGCGTCATTGGATATGCGTTTGGATAATACGAGCACTGCTCAGGATGTGAAAGTCAGCATATATAAGGGGAAAACAAAAGATAACACGAATAAGAAATACGATAATGCAGACATTCTTTCGTTTGAAAACGGTGTGCTGAAATATTTCAAAACAAATAAAACAACTTTGACAGGCTCTTCATACAGCAAGGACACATGGTATCATGTTGATGTTAATTTCACATTTGATACGGCAAACAACACGGGAACATACAGCATGACGGTGACAGACGGCACAAACACATACAGCACAGACGCAGGAGTGATTGCAGCACCGTTGGGTGATGATACTATAGGACTTTACAGTATAGGAATAACGGCAGGAGCAAAAGCAAACGTATATGTTGACAATGTTAAGGTTACAAAGTCTGTTCCTGTCAGCATTGTGAGAAAGGGCAACGGAGAGGTCAGCATGAAATATACGGGAAACAAAGCGTTTGACAAATTGGACAGCTATGAGCTTATACTTGCAAAATACAGCAGTGACGGCAAGCTGATGGGCGCAGACATTTCAAGCTGCACAACCGCCGAAGCAGAGACAACGGCTTCTGTAACTCTTGACGGTGCAGGACAGTATGTGAAGGGATATTTGTGGACAGGGGCTGACTCGGGAATGATGATTTCGAAGTTTGCACCTGTGAACTAAAGAAAAACAGCTCTTTTGGTTTTTTAAAATTAATTTGGGAAATGTTTGGGAGGTATAGGAATGAGAAAAAGGGGTCATCTTTTATTTGCTGCGTTTTGCGCGGTGTGCGTGCTTTTTTGCGGCAGAGCATATGCCTCCGAAGACAAAAGCTATGAGCCTGTGTTTGAGGACTTCTTTGAGCAATACGGCGAATGCCATGTGACGCACACTCTGTCGGAGAGCGGCACAGTGGTCTGGAAGGATTCGGCATCGGCTAAGAACGGGGAATTTGAAATTTATAAATTTGATGATGTCAGAGGGGCTGTCTTAAAGCCCCTCGGCGTCACAGATGAAAAAGGGGCATATACGAACGGAAACACGCTCACCTCACGGTCGCTTGTGAATGTGACGGAGGCTTCAAGGTGGAAGCTTGAGGTCAAGGTCTATCTCAAAGAAAGCAGATATATTGAGGTGCGCGTCATCGGAAACGGCACGAAAAACGGTGAAGTGATCAAGCTGATGAATTTTAATGCAGGCAAGATGACATCACAGCAAAATGGCGGCAAGCTTGCGGACATTGAATGCGGCAAGTGGTATCACATAACCGCATATCTTGATTTTGAAACGGGGCTGCATTCGGTTCTGGTGAACGGCGAGACTGTGCTGGAGAACAAGGCGTTTGACATGCAGACAAGCAATTCACTGATTGCGGTTCAGCTTCAGGCAGGCAAGCCTGAATTGAATAATGAAGGGAAACCGACGGAGGTTTATTTTGACGATGTTCGTCTTTCAGCCGATTCTGAAACATGGGTCAATCCGCTTGCGGACGGAAAAATCATTTTTGACGCTGATGAAAACGGGAACTACAGAGCAAGCAGCAAAATTGACGGTGCGGCTGAAAATGCGGTCATGCTGCTGTCGGTCTCCGATGGCGGCGTTCTCAGAAGCGTTATGACGGATCACGGAACTGCCTGCGGCAGTCTGAGACGTTTCAGCATAACATATCATCCGCAGAAGGCGGAAACTCTGAGGTGTTTTGTTTTTGACGGATTCAGCAGCCTGAAGCCGCTGACTGCAAGCAATGAGACAAGCGCGGTCGGAGCGGAGGACTTTGAGGAGCTGCTCCAAAGCTGGCGTGAATATCTTTTGGGGAGCGGTGTGCCGACAGGTGCTGCGGCAAGCCGTGCGGCGGCAATCACAGCCAATGCGAAGGAATACCGTGACTCAATGGTGAGAGATAATGAGAATTATCTTTGGAGTGACTATCCGATAACGAGGACTGCTGAAATATCAAATACATACAAACGGATATACACCATGGCTCAGGCGTGGGGAACGGAAGGCGGAGAGCTTCATCATGACGCGGAGCTCGGTGAGGCGATCAGGTATGCGGCAGAATATATGTATCGGAATTTCTACGGCGAGAATGAGATTAACGAAACGGGCAGATTTTCGATTCTTGCATATAACTGGTGGGATTGGGTGGTCGGAACACCGCAGTATCTTTTGCCGACCATGATAATCATGAGAGAGGACGGCTTTTTCACAAAAGAGGATACGGAGCGTTACACCCGTGCATTTGACTATGCAAACAGAGTTATCAATCCGGAAATCTCAATTTCAACAACAAAGGAAAAGGCATATAACACCTGTGCATATGCGGCACTGACTGAGAACCGTTCTCAGCTTTTGGGAATGATGAACAGGTTTGGTCAGACATTTGAGTTTGTTGATTCGGGCAACGGAATTTATTCGGATTATTCCTACCTGTATCACAACAGAATTGCATACACAGGACTTTACGGAACGTTTTTTGACAGAATACTTCCCGTGCTTATAATAACAAAGGGAACGGTTTTTGAGCAGAAAGCGGATTATGCGGAATTTATTGCGGACTACATTCTGAACGGCTTTGAGCCTCTGACCGTGAATGGCGGAATTATGGCGATGACTGCGGGGCGTTCGGGAATTTCGGGCAATGAGAGATATAATCTGGTGACAACAATCAGAAGCGCGGCAGAGCTTGTGGATATGGCAGATGAGGAAACTGCCGCACGGCTGAAAAAATATATAAAGAGAACAGTGTCGGAGTCGGGGGCACCGACGGCGTTCTACAGGGACACGAGAATGACTCCGAATGCAGCCGAAACAATAGAAAAAATTATGAATGACGATTCAATCGGCGCAGAGCCGTTTGAAGGAAGCAAGACATTTTACGGCATGGACAGAGCGGTTCACCAAACGGAGAACTGGGCGGCAGGACTTGCGATGTCGTCATCAAGGGTTGCAAACTATGAATCGTGCAACGGCGTTAATACGGACGGCTGGTATACGGGCGATGGAATGCTTTATGTATACGGCAAGAATGACAAGAGCTGCTTTGATTCAACCTACGGGAAATATGCAGACCCCTACAAGCGTCCGGGAACAACGGTTGACAGCCAGACGCGCGAGGCAATCAGCGTCAAGGTCGGAAAGGAATATTTTTCGGGCAAGGATTTTGTCGGCGGTGTCACGCTTAACGGGAAATATACGGCGGCGGCAATGGAGCTGGAGTCTTTTCACAACAGCGTTGCCGAGTCATTTGAGGACACAGGCTCGGGCGGACCGCAGGCGGTTCATTCGTCAGACCTCACTGCAAAGAAGTCATGGTTCATGTTTGATGAGGAAATTGTGGCACTTGGGAGCGGAATCAATTCAAGTGACGGCTTTGAGGTGTATACGACCGTTGAAAACAGAAAGCTGAGCAGCGGTGAAATCCTTGCGGACGGCAGTGCTTTGCAGGGCGATGAAGGAAAGACAAGTGCAAGGTGGATTAATGCGGATTCGAACGGATATTGTTTTCCCGACGGCTCGGAGACTGATTTCAGAATCAGAACGGCAGGCGGAAAGAAATTCTTTGAGCTTTGGAAGAGCCACGGGAAAAGTCCTGAGAGCGCAAAATACAGCTATGTTCTTCTGCCGTGTGCCTCTGCTGCGGAAACTGCGGAATATGCGGCAAATCCGCGGACAGCGGTGATTGAAAACAGCGATACGCTTCAGGCGGTTGAGAAGGCGTCGTCGGGACTTTGCGGAATGGTGTTCTGGAGCGCGGGGAGCTGCCGCGGAGTCAGCGTTTCGGATTCGGCTGCTGTGCTGGTTCGGGAAACAGAGACGGAATACAGAATTTCGTTCAGCGACCCGACACAAAAAAAGCAGAAACTTGAAATTACGGTCGGCAGACTGCTTGAATGTGTGCAGAAGCCGCAGAATGTCACGGTCACTTCAGCGGCGGACGGTAAAAGCGTCATCATTGAGGCGGATCTGACAGCGGTTTCGGGTGAGTCAATGGAAGTTGTATTTTTGAAAAAATAAATTATGGGTGAAATTAATCGGTTCAGAGATATAAAAATAAAAAAAGCCGGGAGGTTGTATGGTATGAAACATTTCAAACGGGTTGTTGGATTAATTGTGTTGTCGGCAATGACGGCTGCGCTTTTTGCACAGATGTCATATGCGGACTCCGATGACGGCTATTATGCCGTGTTTGAGGACGATTTTGAAAGCTATGAGGTTATGCAGTATACGGACAGAATCGGGAGCAAGTGGAAGGGAACAAGCAGCGGTGAAACAATGCAGATTACGGAGCTTGACGAAGAACACGGAAAATCCGTTATGTTTGAAGGAAAGAGCACGGACGGCGGCGTTACATGGTCATCGGGAAACAATTTTGAGACGCAGGCGGAGTCGTCTCTGAACGCAGCGCAGAAGCGTGTGAAGCTTGAAGCCGAGCTTTATTCCGAAGCGTTAAGATATTTTCAGTTCAGATTAATGGACAGTTCAAAAAACTGGAATCTGATGACACTCAACAACTCAACCGGTGCGATTAGCGTCTATGACGGAACGAGTGCAAAAGCCACGGGAGCGGTTTTTCCGACGGGAACATGGGTGAAGGTGACGGCGGAGCTGAATTTTGAGACCATGACATATAAATGCTATATGGAAGCGGACGGGACTCGGACAGTGCTGGCTGACGGCTATAAGATTGCCAACATTTCGGGACTCACAAAGGTTCGTTCAACTGCGGGAAAGACGCAGCCTCTGATTAAAATGTATATGGACAATTTCAGGATTTCATATCTCGAAGGCTTTCGCGCGGAGCAGTGCAGCGTGACAGACGGCAGTGCGGATTTTCCTGTCAACGGAACTGTTTCATTCACGTTTTCAAATCCGATTGATTCGGCAAGCCTCGGCGGAGTTACGGCTGTTAAAAAGACAGACGGAGCAGAGACACCGGTTCCTGCCGAAATCACAGCGGACGGCAAACAGCTTAAGGTTTCTTTTGAGAATGATGAGCTTGAGTTTTCGTCTGAATATGAAATACGCATAACTCAGGAGCTGAAGGACGCATACGGACAGAACGCGGAGGAGAGCGCGGTGACATTCAAAACCACCGCTCCCGATGTTGTGTGCAGAATCGGCACTGTTGAGACGAATGAAGGCGGTCTTGAGGTCACGGCATATGCAAAGAACGGAACTGCGGAGGAAAAGACGGTGCGGCTTTATCTTGCGGTTTGCGGAACGGACGGCAGACTCAGGTATCTGAGCACGGAAAGACTCGGAAAGGACGAAAAAACTCTTTCCGCGGAAATGGACAGCTATGAGACGCTCAGAGCTGTGACGGCAGAGACGGGAGATTCGGTTTTTGCCTTTATCACGGACGAGAATGACAGACCTGTTGTTTCGTATTACTGCGGTTCGGACGGAAAGACGGAAAAAACGCTCAAAAGCGGTGAAGACACGGTGCAAATCACGGAATATAAGGTTGAGGTGGTTGACGGCTGTGACATGCTGTTTGCCGCAGGCAAGGCTTCGGGAGGAGGAACAAGGCTGCTGCTTCTGAAGGTTGTCGATCCCGACGGAAAAACGGATATGCTCATTCCGATATATACGAATGAGGACGGAGGATTTGAGATACGCTATGAGCTTTCGGAGCGTGACGGAGATTACACAATCAGCTTAAGCGGATACGGAATTTCGGGCAGTGATTCAAAGCCGCTGTTCTACATGAAGGAAGCAACAAGAACGAAAATCAAGGATGACGTGAACGGTGCAAAAACAGCAGATGAGACGGCAGAGGTTCTCGGAAACGGGACGACCGCAGAGCTTCTGACAAAGGCGAATCCGACGCTTGGCAAGACTTTCTTTAAGAAAGACAATTATATTCTGATAAATGAAAACCGTGATTACGGCAGCTACACCGAGCTGATTGATTTTATGCTTGAAATTCAGGCACTGGAGAGTAAAATCAACGCGGCGGACTGGCTGGGACTGAAAACGGTTATAAGTGAGAATAATGCTGTCATATTCGGAAATGACAATGAAACGCGTGAAAAATACGGTAAGCTTTCCGACAAGGATATTAAGACAATTGCGGATTATCTGCCTCTTGAAAGTGTCTATGCATTGCGCAAAACGATTAAGGAATACACGCCTGCGCCAAGCGGCGGAGGCTCAGGCTCGGGTTCGGGTTCAGGTTCGGGCGGCGGAACAGGTTTCACGTATATTCCGAAAAGTGATTCCGGCGCAAAACCGTCCGATGAGCCGGCAAAGCCGTCGGAGGACGACAGCCGCTCATTTGATGATATTGCAGGTGTTGACTGGGCAAGAGAGAGCATTGAACGTCTGAGCAAAAGCGGAATTATGACAGGTGACGGCGACGGAAAATTCAGACCCGATGATTTTGTTGTGCGCGAGGAGCTTGTGAAGCTTGTGTGCAGTATGCTCAGAATTGACGTGTCATCAGCCGCGTCCGTGAGCTTTTCTGACGTGAATGAGAACGAATGGTATGCTCCGTATATACAGAAGGCGTTTGAAATGGGCATTATTTCGGGCTTTGACGGCAGGTTTGGAATTTCGGAGGCAATCACGAGAGAGGACATGGCGACAATAATTTACCGTGTGTTCAAGGCTTCGGACATTAAGACAGATGTTGCCGGCGAAAGCGTGAGCCGCTTTGCCGATGAGGACGAATTCAGCGATTATGCAACGGAGGCAATCCGTGTTATGCAGACGCTGGGAATAATCAACGGCAGAGATGACAACAGATTCTGCCCGCGTGAGATGGCAACACGTGCTGAAACTGCGTGTATGATTGACAGAATTATGTCGTATATTGAGGAGGGAACGAAATGAAAAAAATAACAGCGTGCCTTTTGTGCATGGTTATGCTTTTGGCTCTTTTTCCGAGCGGAGCAGCTTGCGCATATTCACAAACAGATGTCGGTGAGGATTTGGAAATTCTCTGCGCATTAGGTGTTATTGCAGAGGGCGGAATTGAGACGGGAGATGAAATTTCGCGCGCTGATGCAGTTTATTATTCAATGAAAATATGCGGCTATTCCTTTGATGAGGGGAGTTCTGACGGGAAAGAATCCGAGGTGTTTTCCGATGTTGGGGCGGAAACGGAGCATTTCCGCTATATTGCCGCAGCATATGAAATGGGGATAATCAGCGGAGGTGAGTTCAGACCGAATGACTCACTGACACTGAATGAGGCAATAAAGATTTTTTCTTCAGTTCTCGGATACGGAACAATTGCGGAGCTTGACGGCGGTTTTCCGTCGGGATATTTCAAATATGCCAGAAGAGCGGGCGTTCTGAACGGCTGTGTGCTGCCGGGCGGTGATTCTGCGGTTTCGTCAGACCTGTTTGTTAAAATGCTCAGAAATACAATTGAGGCGACTGCAATTGATCTGGAAACGGTGAAGGTGAAGGACGGCAGCTCAACGGTATCCTACGGCGATTCAAACAATTCGTGCCTTTTGGACAAGGTGTTTGACGCCGTGAGGGAAAAAGGTATTGTTGAGGCTGACAGCTACACCTCAATCTATGACGAATCGGGCATTGAAAAAACGGCTGTGGCAATAAACGGAACGGTTTATTATGCGGACGGAATTGACGCGTCGGCACTTCTCGGCTGTGAAGCTGAGGTGTATATAAAAAGAAACGGGAGCGGTCTCGGAACGGTCATATGGGCAAAAATTATTGATGAGGACAGGCAGATAACCCATATTTCAAGTGAGGATATTGACAGGCAGAAAACGACGGCTTCCAATCTTGTATATTATGGCAAAGGGGACAGAGAAACCAATATGGTCATTCCGCGGTCGGCAACTCTGATTAAAGACGGGATCAGATGTGCTCTGGACGACAAGGCACTGCTCATGCCGCAGTGGGGTGAGCTTGACCTGATTGACAATAATTATGACGGTAAAGCGGACGTTATAAAGGTTTTTGACTATAAAACAATGATTGTCGGGCAGACAGACAAAACAAACGAGTGTTTGTTCGACAGGCAGAACGGAACATGCCTTGATATTTCGGCGAAGAACGGCAAAAACGTTGTAATTTTCAAAAACGGAAAGAAAGCGGCATTTGACGAGTTGAGAGAAAAGGATATTGTGTTGTATACCGAAGCGTTAAACGGCAGTAAAAAGTATATTGTGCTGAAGGTGAGCGACAAGAGCATATCGGGCAAGGTGACAAAGCAGAAGGATAACAAGGTGACGGTTGGTTCGGACGAATATCTGATTTCTGCCGACGCTGCCGCAAGTGTGACTGTCGGAACAAAAGGAAAATTCTACACCGACATTCTCGGAAGAATTGCCTATGCTGAGTTTGAAAGAGAAAAGGTATACGGCTATCTGAATGAGCTTGGAATGGAGAAAACGCTGGATAAGACGGTCAAGCTGAAAATTTTCACCGAAAACAACAGATGGGTCACTCTTTCGTGTCTTGACAAGATTAAATTTAACGGCAGCATGATTAAGGCGGAGACGTTTTATAATGACAACTACAGCAGCGACAAAAGCTTCCGTCAGCTTATAACCTATATGGTTGATGATGACGGAAAAATTAAGGAAGTGAATTTTGCGCAGAGCTTTGAAAGACGGAGTTCTGAGGAGGACGCTGCAATTTCGGGGAATATATTCAGACTTTACGGCAGTCTGACAAGCGGAACATACAGGTCATCATACGGTTCGTTCAACAACCTGATTGCTCTGATGCCGGACGCAAAAATATTCCTGATTCCTGTTCAGTCGGGCTCAGGCAGTGCGAGTGAAAAAGACTTTTCGGTTGTGGGACAGGGGTCACTGTCCGCAGGCGAAGCATACAATAATATTACTGCGTATGACGCTGACAAGGTTGGCAGAGCGGCGGCATGTGTCTGCATTGGCAATGCGGGCGTAATTGATAAAAAGTCGAATGTTGCCGTTGTACTCAGCACTGCAAACGTTATGGGCGATGACGGCGAAATCACGGCAGGAATAAGCTGTATGCTTTCAGGCTCTGAGGTTACTCTGCCGATCAAGCCCGACAACACTTCACTGAACACCATGGCTTCAGGACTGGAGGAAGGAGATGTCATTCAGGTATATATTGACACATACGGATATGTGACGGCAATATCGCTGCTTTTTGACATGTCGCTCGGAGACAATCAGAAAAGCATCAGCGGAGGCGTATATTCAAGTGCCACAATGGTTGCCGGAGAGATTCTGTATTTTGACGGAAGCAGTAATCTTTTGCAGATTTCATATCCCGATGAAGGAATTTTCAGTGCGTCGTCTCTGAATACGGTATATCTGTATGATAAAAATGCTCCGCATAACAAAGTCAGAACTGCGTCAAAGGAGATTCTCACACCGGGCAGGTACGGATTTTTCAGAATACAGGATTTTATGATTAAGGAAATTATGATTATAGAGTAAATTCAAAAAGCGGGATGGTATTATAAATGGACAACACAGCAATAAAAGAATTAAATATGTTAGCATTGGAAGAGGAGAATAAAAAAGAAATTTTGTTTACAAGCGGCGACCCGATTGCCGAAAGACTGTGGTATATTGCACTGGACGATGTGGACAGAAATTACTGTATTGACACGGAGTATGGCAGAGTTTTTGCGGCAGGAGGATATAATGCGCACAAAAACTGGGATGGACTCACGTTTAACCGTGACACGTCATATTCAGGGCTGCTCGGGCTGAACCTGATTCGTCCGAAGGAAATGCTGACAAGCATGAAGGCGATCCGTGAATGCAGAAAGAAGCTCGGATTTTGCTGCATAAAAAACATGGCACTCCATGGAGTGCCGAATGTTAAGGTATATGACATGCCTCTTGTAGAGTTCAAAAAAATATTTCACAAGGCGTCATCAATAAACAAAACTGATGATGTGATATGGCTCTGGTGTGCATATGATTTGCTTATGAAAAACGATTTTCACGAATGGGAATGGCTGTATGAGAACGGCAGGGAGTGCTTTGAACGGTTTTATGACTGTTTTTTTGATGAGCATGACGGACTGTATTTCGGTCAGCCGACATTCATTGATGTCGGTTCAAACGGCTATCCGGAAAGCTTTGGATATAAGACGGAGGAGGCGATGAACAACGGTGTGTGGGTTAAGGCGTCCTCCACGAACAGTTTATATTACAAGGGCTTGTGCATTATGGCGGAGGCTGCGGAAAAGCTGGGAAAATGCGAAGACGCGGACGCATGGAGGAAAAAAGCTGAGGCACTTAAGGCGGCTGTGCTGAACGGACTGAGGTTTGAGGACGGCAGATTTGCATATTTCAAGCATAAATGCGGAAAGCTTGAAGAACGTCAGGAAATACTGGGGTCAGCGTTCCCCGTGCTGTGCGGAATTGCGGAGGAAGATGACGCGAAGGCGGCAATTAAAAACTATCCCGTAACCGCGTTTGGTGCACCGCTCATATATCCGTATTTTGAAAATGACCTTGTGCTGCACAATAACTCAATGTGGCCGTTTGCGGATACATTTTTGCTGCTTGCCGTTGAAAAGGCACTTGACGTTGATTTGACGGAATTGAATTTGCAGATACTCAAAAATGATACGGTGAGAGGTCATATGGGTGAATTCAGAAACGCAAGGACAAATGAAATGATGGGGGCGTCGGCGCAGCTTTGGAGCATAGCTGCATATATAAACACCTGCGTCCGTGCCGGCATGACGGAGCTTGATAAGGAAAGCGTAAAAATAAATTAACAGAGGAGAGCAGGAATGTATACAATAAAGAAGGGCAGATTGTATAAGGGAAACAAGGCGGTGTTCGGAGTCGGTGTGTCATATTATGCGTCATACCATGAGCGCAAGGTGCCGGTGCCGAAGGACGGAGACAGAATCGGCGAGATGAAGAAGGATCTGAAGGGTATGGCGGATTTCGGATTCAACATGGTGAGATGTGCGGCACTGTGCGATATGAAATACAATGAAAAGCAGGAGGTCGAAGCCGAAACGGGATTCATGGACTCCATAATGGAGGAGGCGGAAAAAGACGGAATCTCGGTTATGCTGAGACTTCAGGGATATTCAATGAATCTGAGCGGATATGAAGACTATCTCATGCTTGACTCGGAAGGGAAACCGATGGACAGGACAAGGTGGTATGATTTCATACAGAACTGCCTGCACCATAAGGGAATCATAAAGGACAACGATGCATGCACGAAGGCACTTGCAAAGCATTTTGCAGGCTATGCAAGCCTTGCGGGCTATCAGACCTACAACGAGCCGCACTATCCGTCAATCGAACTGTATGACTACAACCCGAAAACAATAGAGGAATACAGGAAGTGGCTTGTGAAAAACAAAACAATGACGGAGGCTGCGGCGGAGGGATACTGTCCGCCTGCAAAACGCCCGAACCCGGAGGAGGACAAGACGGACTGGATACACTGGCGGATGTTTGCGGCAGAGGCACTGTCCGATTTTCTGAATCATTCATCAGAGGTTGCGGCGGACGCGTCGGGTGCGGAAACGATGACCTGCCAGACAACATGCCCTCTGCTGTATTCCAATGCAGGCAGGGGAGTGAACTACTATCAGGTAGCGGAGAAAATGGACGCGGTGGGAGTCACCCACTATTTTGCCGACACAGCCCCCGAAATATATCTTGCAAATATGCACCTTGACATGAGCGAGAGTGCGGCGGCACTGTATGGCAAGCCGATGTGGATAGTCGAATATGACGCAAGAACAAACATACCGCAGGACAAGTTCAGACGTGAAACATATATGGCGGTCGGGAGCGGCTGCAAGGGAATACTGTATTACCAGTGGCGCGGAGACCACGTGTTCCCCGATTCGCCGGAGGGAAACGGGTTCGGAATTGTGAACTGCGACGGAAGCAGAACAGAGAACTTTGAAAATGCAAAGAATGTCACGGAGCTTCTGAACAGGCTGTCGGACTATACGGTGAATGCGGAAAGACTGCGCGACGGAGTGGCGGTTTTGTATTCCGAGTGGGCATATCTGCACAGTGACGCGGCTGAGAACCCCGGAATGAGCCGGACAGACAATGTGTCGGGACTCAGAAATTCATACCGTGACGAGCTGATAGAGATATACAGAGTGCTGCGCGGAGAAGGCTACAGCGTGGATATAATAAGACCGTGCGATCTGAGAGAAAATGTTCTGAATGAGAAGGTTGTGTTCACGCCGACAGTGAAAAATCTGAGCGATGACGAAAAACAGGCAATTTCGGAGTTTGAGGAAAAAGGCGGAATTGTGTTCGGAGGAGATGTGGCGGAGTATAAGCACTGCAAGGGAACATATCAGAGGTGCACGGAGCAGCTCACGCCGTTTCGGTGCGGCTACCCTGTGTATGACGCAGTTGAAAGCACAGGTGTTATGCCGCATGTCAGAAAGAGCTGCTCAAGAGATTTGCTGATTGAAACGCTGAAGGGAGACGGATATTATGTTGTCTGCCTGACAAACGGAACAAACCTGAAGAAAACATTTGAAAACGTGAGAGTGGAGACGCGGTTTGATTTCAGTGAGGCCGTGCTGTATACCTTTGAGAAAAGGGAAGGCACAGTGCTTGAGACCTGCGGAAATGCATTCACGGTGGGAAGAATTGAGGACGGCGGCTTTGTGCTGCTGAAATGAAGCGGCTGACACAGAATCGGGGGATAATCCAATGTATACAAAAGAGAGTGAAATATCAATCCGAAAGGAGAACATAGTATCGGACACGCCTGTGGTGTCGGAAAACCCTTTAAGGCTTGACATAAGCCGCGGAGAGTTTAAATACATAATCAAAAGCGAAGGAGAAACTGAGTGGACCGATAAGCAGTATCTGGTGTTTGATGTAATGCTTGAAGCAACCTCACGCACATTCATCTATGTCACCTTCAGAAAAAACGGAGAAGAGCAGATCATGCTCAACTACAGCATAATTCCGAACAGAAGAATAAAGGCGGCGTTTGACCTTGGAGAGCTTGCGTCACGGAGGTGGTTTCTGACACCGCACGCAGGGAATCTGAAAGGGCATGTGCAGGGCAGACCGACAAGCTTGTCCGAGGTTGATGAGGTGGTGATTTCAACCACATATGCACGCGGTGCGAAGGCACTTGAAATATACGGTGTCCGTCTTTCCGAAACGCTGCCGGATTTCACCGTCGGAGGAGCTCCGGTGGTTGACAGGTTCGGACAGAATGCCGATTATGAATGGAACATGAAGGTGAGGAGCGAGGAGCAGCTGAAGGAGTTTCTGATGGGAGAATACCAAAAGGCGGAGGAAAGCCGCGGATATTCAAACCCTGACTGGAACGAATACGGCGGATACAGGAAGCTGAAGCTTGAGAAAACGGGATATTTCCACACGGAAAAGGTGAACGGAAGGAGCTGGCTGGTTGACCCGTCGGGGTGTGCGTTTTTGTCAAACGGAGTCTGCTATGGCAGCAGAATGGGAGTGCACGGACATGTTGACGGAATGAGGAGCATGTTTGAATGGCTGCCCGATGAAGAAGATGAAAAATTCAGGGACGCATGGACAACGGCGGATAACATACCCGAGTTCGTGAAGAGAAACGGAAAAGAAGCGGGCAGAAAGCGGAGAATGTTTAACTTTGCAAGGGCAAACATGATAAGAGTATTCGGGGACGAATGGTGGAACGCGTGGGTGAAAATCAATTCATCAAGACTGAAGGAGTGGGGGTTTAACACAATATCGGTGTGCGTCAATAACTATTTTGATGAGAAAGTGTATGAATACCTGAAAAAGGCAAAAATACCGTACACATGGACAATGAAGAGCTTTCCCAAAACGGAGCATATGATTTTCAGGGATTTTCCCGATGTGTTTTCGGAGGAATACAGGGAAAGGTGCCGTGAATTTGCAAAACAGCTTGAACCGCTGGCGGATGACCCGTATATGATAGGATATTTCATAAACAACGAGCCGGAATGGCTTGTTGAAAGAAGGGTGAGCATAGCGGAGGAGCTGATAAAGAGCGGAGAGCCGCTTGAAAGCAAGCGTGAGCTTGTGAAATTTCTGAAAAACAAATATGAGACCGCAGAACGTTTCAATGAGGCGTGGGGACATTCAATAAAGGAATTTGAGGAGCTTTTGAAGCCGCAGAATGAGAAGAGCCTCGGGAGCGAGGCCTGCCGCAGAGATTTGAATGAATTCAAGAAGCTGCTGATTGAGGAGTATAACAGGGCGGCGCAGAATGCGGTCAGAGAAATATGTCCGCATAACATGAGCCTTGGAATGAGATATGCGGGAATACAGGAGAAGAGCGATTTTGCAGGGAGCGAATATCATGATGTATTTTCGTTCAACTGCTATAAAAAAGACCCAACAGAGCGAATCGGACTTGCGAATGAGAACACGGAAAAGCCGTGCCTTATCGGGGAATGGATGTTCGGGGCGTCAGACGAGAGCCTGCTGTGCTCGGCACTCATAACATGCCCTGATCAGAAAATGAGGGGAATGGCAGCCGCACGGTATCTGCAAAGGGTATATTCAAATCCGCAGATGGTGGGAGCACACTATTTTGAGTATAACGATCAGCCGCTGCTGGGAAGATTTGACGGAGAGGCAATGCCGCACGGCTTGATTGATGTGTGCAATCAGCCGAAGAGAGAGTTTCTGGAGGTTCTGGTGCCTGCAAACAACAGTATATATGAAATTGCACTCGGAGAGAAAAAGCCAGATGACATACAGCCTGTTTTTTTGCAGTCATTCTGACGGAGGATATTGAAAGGAAAAGGCATGAGCAAGGAAAAAGTGAGAATTGAAAAAAACAGTGAAGGAAAAATCACGGCACTGGATATGGGAGACGTCAGATTCCTGTTTGACGGGAAAGGACCTGAAATCAGGTGCGGAGGCGGAAATGAAAGCCTTGAATCCCGAATTTACATTAAAGAGCTTGATGGGGCATTGAGATTTGACATTGAAGTGAGCAGCAAGGGAGAATGCGGCATTGCGGACAGAATATCGCTTTATACGGGAATTGACTGCTATATGGACAAATATCCCGATTGGAACAGCAAGCTGTTTCCGACAATGATGAGATGTGAGAGAACGCATTTTTACGGATATTGCATGACGCCCGAGGGGAAAATCCTCGGGCTTGCGTCACCTGACCCGATTGCGTCATACAGACTGCTGTATAACGGAAGAGGACACAGAATATATTCTGTTGAGCTGGATCTGATAAATCCCGTAAAGCTTCCTGAAAGATACCCCAAAAACCGCAGAGAACTGAAAAAGGGAGAATGTGTCAGGGTCAGGCTGTATATGTTTTCGGCTGAAAGCTTTGAGGAGCTGAGGGAAAAGTGGAGCGAATATACAGAAGCACCGCAGATTACAGCCGAAAAATGGACGTGTGAACCGGGAGATAAGCTGAAAATTGTGTCAGACGGAGACGTCAGAATCACATCACCCGCGGGGAGAGAGCTTGAAAGCGGAGACAGGGCGGAAGAGTATGGAATATATACCGTGACAGCCGAAAAGAACGGAAAAGTGAGCGAGGGAAAGGTGTATTGCCGCAGAGACTGGGGATTTTATCTCAGGAAGGCAAGAGAACGTGCAATAGATATGCCGCAGAAGGCAACAACGCACTGCGAGAGCTGGTACGGACTGTTTTCGGGGTATCTTGCGGCAAAGCACTATCCGAACCCAAGTGAGGACAAGAAAATTGAAGATAAGTTCAGGGAAATAACGCCGTATATGTTTGACTTTGAAAAGGGAGAGCCGCTGGTGATTCCGGAGAGAATACAGAACACGGCGGCAATGATAAGCCTGCTTGCGGACAGATATGAGGTGAGCGGAAGCATGGAAAGCCTTTATGAGGCGGACAGGCTTTCGGATTTTCTGATAGCGCGTCAGAGGGAGGACGGTGCATATCTGAGAAACGGAGAGCTGCACTATACGTGCGTGATATACATAGCAAAATCAATGCTGGAGCTTTATCTGGCAGAGAAAGACCTTGAAGGGTTTGAGGAAAGAGCGGAAAAGCATTGGGACTCGGCAAAACGTGCGGTGGATAACCTTGCGGAAAAGCTTGATGACATAGGAACAGAGGGAGAGCAGACGTTTGAGGACGGAATGGTGTCGTGTTCGGCATTGCAGACGGCGATGTTTGCGCTTCTGCTGGAAGAGGACAAACGCGGGCCGTATGTCAGGGCGGCGGAATATATGATGAGGAAGCACAGATGTCTTGAACAGAGGCTTGTGCCTGACTGCCGCATGAGAGGAGGAAGTCTGAGATACTGGGAGGCACAGTATGATGTTCTGAGCAGACCGAACATGATGAACAGTCCGCACGGATGGACGGCATGGACGCTTTATGCGTTATATTATCTTTATCTTCTCACGGGGAAAAAGGAATATCTCGTGAATCTGATGGACGGAATGGGAGCATGTGTGCAGCTTATGAAGGAGGACGGAGAACTGAGATGGGCATTTATATGCGACCCGTATGTTGAGGCGGAGATTTTTGTCCGCGGAGGAGAGAAGGAGACGGGCGTGTTCGGAGGAGAATTTGAAAAGAGGGTTATCGGTGAGGAATATCTCGGAATGATTTCGGGGTGGTTCCGTCACGGGAAGCAGAAGGTGACGGGAGGATTTTTGGAGTGTCCGCTGTATATGAAGGACAGAACGGAGCAGGTTGACACGCAGGGCGGCTGCTGTGACAATGATGTGCATGAAATATTCAAATGCATGGAGGAAA
>CAKSIW010000030.1 GCA_934463175.1 uncultured Clostridia bacterium
GGCAAGATACGAAAAAAGGAAACACCGCAACGGGTATCATTCTATATGCGTGATGAACTAATAAAATTTGAGCGTTACCAGAAGCAGTTTCATTTTTTGATTGAGAATGATATTGAAACGACAGATCAGTTAATCAGTTTTAAGAAAAATACCGAAAAGAAACTATCAGATTTGGGATTTCAACGGAGCGGTCTATATGGTAAAAGCGATTCAATAGCTGAAATCAAGACCATCAACGCAGAGTTGCGAAAACTGCGAAAAAATATGCGTATATGCAATAATATTTTTGCAGATGCCGAGCGTATCAGAGAACACACAAATTATGTTTATCGGCTTGAGAAAGAGGCAAATGAGCAAAATAAGGATAGAAAGTATATGTTTCGATAGAGAATTGACATCTGGCAAGAAATAAAACTCAAAATCTTTGCAAATGTAAAGAAAACATATTGACAAACGGCACGAAATATGTTATAATTTCTGTATATTTAAGAGAAGGGGTATAATAATGACTGCTCTTGAAATTTTAAAAGATATTTCAAATAAAAATAATGGATTGATTTTAACAAAAGATGCTAATGAGAATGGTGTTAGCAGAGCAAGTCTTTCACAACTATGCAAAGATGGAAAGATATCGAGAGTGGCTATGGGACAGTATGTTTTATCGGATGCGTTAAATGATGAAATGCTGTCGTTGAGTGTTCGGTCTGAGCTGATTGTTTTTTCTCACGAAAGTGCGTTATTCTTAAATGGTATATCGGAAAGAACACCGTTTGAACATACTGTAACCATACCATCTTCTAAAACCTTGGCTCGTTCAATTAGCAGCCAATGTAAAATTTATTATATTAAAGATGATTTGTACGAGTTAGGGAAAGTGCGGTTAATTACTCCTATGGGAAACAGTGTACCTTCATATGATATGGATAGAACTATATGCGATATTGTCAGAAGCCGCAGCAGAATTGCTGATGAAACTTTTCTTTCTTCTTTAAAACAATATGCTGTAAACCCCAATAAAAATCTTGCAAATCTCAGTTTGTATGCAGATAGAATGGGTGTTTTGCAGCAGGTAAGGCAGTATTTGGAGGTGTTGTTGTGAGCAGTGCAAAAGCAATGAGTCTAAAAGCAAAAATAAGAAATATAGCAAAATCAAAGAATATTCCAGCACAAGTTATATTGCAGAACTATATGTTTGAGAGATTTCTCAATAGATTGTCTGTTTCAGCTTATAAGGAGAAATTTGTGTTAAAAGGCGGTATGCTTGTAGCTGCTCTTGTCGGATTGGATAATCGTGCAACTATGGATTTAGATACTACGCTAAAAAATTTGCCTTTGACACCTGAATCTATTGAAAATGCTTTAAATGAAATATTTGAAATAGATTTAAAAGACGATGTAATGTTTAAATTAAAGGGAGTATCGCCAATAAGAGAAGATGATATCTATGGTGGGTATAGAGTGGCGTTGGATGCAATTTACGAAACTATTATCACGCCAATGACAATAGATGTTTCGACAGGTGATGTTATTACTCCAAATGCCGTAAAATTTAACTTTACCGGTATTTTTGATGATGAACTCAAATTTGAGCTATGGGCATACAACATAGAAACTGTATTAGCTGAAAAGGTTGAAACAATTTTGCGGAGAAACGTATTTAACACGCGGCCGAGAGATTTCTATGATACATATATACTCATTACCACTCAAGAATTTGATAAAAAACTGTTTGCCGAAGCGCTTGAAAAGACTATTGAGCATAGAGGTACAAGAAATCAGATAAATGACTATATGGACACTTTGGCTATTATTGAAAATAGTAAGGATTTAAGGCGAATGTGGAGTAATTATCAAAAGCAGTTTGCGTATGCAAAAGATATAAGTTTTGAAGATACTTGTAAATCGGTTAATGAGTTGATTATTGGAATTAAACAGTAAAGAAGCTCGTCTGAAATATATTTTTCGTGCGAGGTTAGTTTAATATTTTATATACAGGAGTCAGTGAATGATGGATACGAAAAAAATAGATAAGTGGGCAGAGCTGTTATTGGATACAGGAAAGCGTAATAATCTTATAAATTTCAAGGATACAAGAGTTTCAACGGTGGAAGTATTGCTTCCTTCTTCAAATGCACTGCTAGGAATAATTGATGGAGCAAATTCCTTTGAAGTTTTTGATCCCAAAATAATTGAAGACGACATCGAGAATAGAGATGAATCAGCTGATTCTGCACAATTACAGATAGAGATACATGATGAATCAAGTGATTTGACAGGCAAAACAGTGTATTTGAATCGATATTCCGAGAGAATAAAGCGGCAGAACCAGATTCTGATTTATAATTCTGCAGCAAATCCCCTTACTGCATTGAAGAATATAGATAAAAAAGCACGGGAATTTATTGAAGAAACCGGTGTCAATGTTGCATATATGGCGTTCGGATTTATTCACTGGAAAGAAAGTGATTCTTCAAACTATATTATGCGCGCGCCTATCTTGCTTGTGCCGATTCAGTTGGAACAAGAATCCATAGTAGAACCGTATTATATTAAATCTACTGAGGATGATGTCATTGTTAATCCGACATTTGCCTATAAGATGGATGCTGAATACGGCGTGAAACTACCTGAATATAATGATGATGGGTTAGATATTTATCTTGAAAAGGTAAGAGGCATTGTTGAAAAACTTAATTGGACGGTTACATCTGAATGCAAAATTGGAATCTTCTCATTTCTTAAAATCAATATGTATAGGGATTTGAAAGATAATGCGGCAAAGATTCTGGAAAACTATAATATACAACGCCTGTTGGGAGAACCGGATAATACCGAAAAAAGCAGTGATAGCACTGAAACAGAACAATCTATTGCAAATCCGCTTATAGAATTACATAATGTGGTAGATGCAGACTCCAGTCAAATTGAGGCAATCAAAATGGCAAAGTCAGGAAAGAGTTTCGTTTTGCAGGGGCCTCCCGGAACAGGAAAAAGTCAAACAATTACAAATATTATCGCTGAATGTCTTGGTGACGGTAAGAAAGTTTTGTTTGTTTCTGAGAAATTGGCGGCGTTGAATGTGGTTTATAATAAACTGAAGCAGGCAGGGCTGGCTGAGTTCTGTTTGCAGCTTCATAGTCACAAATCAAATAAGAAAAATGTAATTGCTGATATTTGTCATACACTCCGAATGGGAAAAAGCACAGTTTCTGCTAAGGCTGATGCTGAGATTACTATTAAGGAAAAAGCACAGCGTCAACTTGATTTATATGCTGAAGAACTCCATAAGCCCAGAGCTGTCATTGAAAAAAGCTTATACCAGTTATATGAGTCATATGCTGCATTTCGCAATACGCCGGATGTTGAATGGTCTGTACCGCAATTATCATTAAAGGGTGAGTCATATATAACAGAAACATCCGCACTTTTGGAACAATATACAGACTATATTTCATCCATTGGATATAATTATAAAAAAAATCCGTGGTACGGTTATGTTAATCAGGATATGTCATATCAAACAAAAACGGAGATAAAACAAGACTTCTCTGTCGCCGTGAAATTTTTACAGAAACTGATTCCGATTCAACAAGAGATTTCTGAAAAATACAGTATGCAAGTTGATAATATAGAAAATTTGCGCAATTTAAATGAATTTTTCGGTTTTGCTGCTACATCCAAACTTATTACGCCGTCGCTTTTATGTAAAGAACATTTTGATGCAGTCAATTCAGAGTTACATAAGCTCCGTACAATAAGTACGGATATTATTGCATCCCGTTCGGTATTAGACAGTGTATTTGACGATGATATTTACAAATTGAATGGAACAGAATACTATAAAAAGCTGACAAAGCAGTTTGTGGGAACATTTTCCAGAATGTTTAATGCAGAATATAAACAACTTATTAACGATTTACGTTTGTGTAAAAAAGATGGAAAGAAACTGTCATACAATGAAGCTGTTTCAATGATAGACAGACTGTCTTATTTTCAAAGCAAACTTAACGAATATGCAGAGTTGGAAACTCCGATTAAAAATTATTTAGGGGAAGCGTATAAGGGCGTTGATACGGGATGGGATTATATATTTGAGCAAATGTCTGCGTTGGAGGCTATATTTTCAAAAAATATTTCTTTTGGGAAACTGGAGAATTATGCTGATTTCGAGTCCGAGAGGAATATTTTTGCACAGTATAATCAAGAATTTAAAAAGATCTTTTCACTTTGCGATAATGAAACATTAAAACGCATTACCGGGTATTTTGATGAAGCTGTTATAAACATTTCGAAGTCATCGTGTGATTTTGTTTTGTCACGGCTGAATAATTGCCTAAATGAAATCGATAAATTGGATAATTGGTATCATTTCAGAAATCTTCTTTCTGATTTAAATGATAAAGAAGTGACAACATACATAGACATTGCTATTGCTGAAAATATCGAACCAAAACACATAGTTGGTGCATTTCAAAAACAATTTTATTATCAATGGATTGATTCGATTTTATCTGAAACACCGGCATTATCAGTATTTAATCGAATCTCGCAAGACAAAGCGATAAGCACATTTGCTGAGAAGGATCGTGAACAATTTGAGATCAATAAAGCAAAAATCCGTGCAGAGCTTTCATCTGACCGTCCATCGCTTGATATGATAGCATCGGGAAGTGCATTGTCAATTCTGTTGCGTGAGGGTGAAAAGAAAAGGAAACAAAAAAGTATTCGCTCATTGCTTTCGGAAACAGGCGAGCTTGTTCAGCGGATTAAACCGTGTTTCTTGATGTCTCCGCTTAGTGTCAGTACTTTTCTTGCTCCGGATTCTGTGAAATTTGATGTGGTTGTATTCGATGAGGCATCGCAGATTTTTCCGCAAGATGCAATCGGTGCGATTTATCGTGCTGAACAGTTAATTGTTGTTGGCGATTCCAAACAGATGCCGCCAAGCAATTTTTTCAATGCTACTATTGAAGCGGATAACAATGACGAAGAAACTGAGGATGTAACCGACTTTGAATCGATTTTGGATTTGTGCTCAACAGCTATGCAGCAACTTCGGTTGTGCTGGCATTACCGAAGTCGATATGAGCAACTTATAACATTTTCGAATAAAAACTTCTACGATAATGACCTTGTGACATTCCCGTCATCAAAAGCTGATACGGTCGGAGCGGGTGTAGATTATTATTATGTCAATGGAATATTCGATCGAAAAGCGCATACTAATCGGAAGGAAGCAGAGTTCGTTGTTGATTTGATTTACCGCAATATCGAAATGTATCCAAAAAGAAGTTTGGGTGTTGTTGCGTTCAGTGTTGCTCAACAAGAATTGATTGATAAATTACTCAGCAAAAGAAGACAAGATACTCCGGATAAAGAATATTTCTTTAAAAATAATGGAAACGAACCGTTTTTTATTAAAAATCTTGAAACGGTACAAGGAGATGAGAGAGACACTATTATATTCAGTGTTGCCTATGGCATTGACGGACAAGGACGTTTGTTGCATAATTTCGGACCGCTGAATCGTATAGGTGGTGAAAGAAGATTGAATGTTGCCGTAACTCGTGCGAAGTGCAATGTTCAGTTGGTTTCGTCTATGCACTACACAGATATCGACCTAAAAAGAACATCTGCCGAGGGTGCGAAGCTATTGCGTGAATATCTTGATTATGCGGAGAATGGAGATATTGCACTTGAACGAGCAATAAGCGTAAATTCGTTTGAACAATTTGATTCTGATTTTGAACTGGAGGTGTGCGAATTTCTGCGTTCAAAGGGTTTCTCTGTAGATACTCAAATTGGTTGTTCTGGCTTTAAGATTGATCTCGGTTTGAAATTACCTGATAGCTCTGATTATGTTCTTGCAATTGAATGCGATGGTGCAACATATCATTCGTCAAAAAATGCACGAGACCGAGACCGCTTACGTCAGGAAATATTAGAGGGTATGGGCTGGCAGTTTTATCGTATTTGGTCAACTGATTGGTTTAGAAATAAATCTGTAGAACAACTTCGCCTTTTGGAGACTGCAGCCGATGCGGTCAAAAACCCCGCAAAAGACGGTAATGTTCATACGATTCAGCCATCTGAAACATTTGAGGAGGTATCCGATGACAATCATTTCAAATTCTCAGAGTATAAGGTAGCGGATGTTCATAAATTGGCTAATCAATATTTGCCCGGTGATTTTAAAGGTATGATAAAAGCGATTCTTGATGTCGAAGCACCGCTTTCGGAAGAATTATTGCTAAAGCGCATTGTTTGGTGCTTTGATCGTGAAAAGGTTACGAGTGTTGTACAACTTTCGTATGAACAGCATATGAACGGATGTCAAAAGTACGGTATTATCCGAAAAAACGGTTTTTTGTATTTAGATAAAGGGGCGGAAATTCAGTTTAGAATTCCAGGTGATATTAAGCGTGACATTAAAGAGATTGCACTGGAAGAACTGGCAGCCGGAATGCTTGAAATCTTAAAACAAAATGTTAGTGCTGATAGAAATGGATTGTACCACTCCTTGGCAGTGCTGTGCGGCATATCGCGTGTAGGAAGAGCTGTCAATGATGCAATGGATAAAGCGTTGCAGAGTTTAAAAGAATTTGTTGTCATAGAAGGAGCGCAAGTATCTCTTAAGTGATTTAAACATGCTTAATAACTTTTTACTTCTTGCAACTTTAACATATTGCTAATGTATGCTGTGTCCCGATGAATTTATTTGTCGTTGGAATAGTGTAAGATTATTGATTTGGATAAACAATTAAAATAACTTTTTGATCAAAACAATATTGTTATTACTCGATATTTTTACATTATGGAGGAACTATAAATATGTTTAAGTTTATAAAACAAAAGAAAAATAATAATCTAAATTGCGAAGGCGTTTCAGCTACACTAACTGCCGCTGATCATGCGAAGATTGTGGATAAATTTTTCCGCATAGTGAATACCACGTATGATTTTCAAGAATTTTTAGAGGCATATAAAAAGGTAATATATCATCATATGTTTGTTGTTACATTTTGGCGTGATCGGGGTGGTGATGCTGACATTGAAGAACTTTGGATAAACTTTAACAATGATAAAGGAATATATATAACAGACTTTTTATATCGATGTTATGAAAAGGGTGTATTAGTGCAACAAAGAGAAATAATATTAAATTATCAAAATGAATTGACTGATGGAAATATTCAGTATATGGAAAATTTATTGAAGCCGACAGTACATTTAAACGGTTCTGAGCACGCAAAAATTGTACATGAAAGTTTTAAAGTAATGAATACTACCTATGATTTTCAAGAATTTTTGCATGCATACAAAAATGTTTTATATCATCAGGGGCAACTTGCAATTTGGTGGAGAAGCCGAGGCGGAGATGCAGACACTGAAGACAACTTAAAAGAATTTACATTAGGAAAAGAGATTTATATTAATGAGTTTTTTGATAGATGCTATAATAATGGTGTGCTTAATCAAAACAAAGACTTGATTTTAAATTGTCCTGATGAACTAACAAGTAGTAACATCAAGTATCTTGAAGAATTGTTAATTGGTAGCTTGTAGAATGTTTACTAAATTTATTTCTCCAACTCCTTGCAAAACCACAAATATTATGTTACCATATAGATGCTAACAAATTGATAACAGATAACACTAAAGACAAAATAATTAAAAGATTTTAAGCGGAATCGGCGAAGAAAACAGCTTAAAATCAGGTGACACAACTAAAATCACGCTATAACGCACCGAGTGGGAGTAGCATTTGTGGCACCCGGCAAAACGATTTTTTAAAAATTAATATTCCAAACAGACCTTTGAAACGAACAGTTTTTAAGGTCTGAATTTTTTGTATCATATATCGGTGCGATGGCATTTTTCGTGCTGCCTGCTCGATGGACCTTTTCCGAAAAGCTTTTTCTTATCTGTGCTCTGAATCAATAAGCCGAATTAACACCCACCCTGTCAATCCGGCTTATTGCTCGCGAAATCTCGTAACTTTTTGCGAGATTCTATTGAAGTTTGACGAGTCTTGTGCTATAATTCTATTATTGAGTATTGTATTCGCAAGGAGGTCACTATGGTTAGCTATAAACCGCTTTTCCGATATTGTCTTGAGCATGATATTACAAAGGTGCAGTGCCGCCGAATGTGCGGAATTTCACCTAACACATGGACGAAAATCAACAAAGGCGAAGAAGTCTCCATGACTATCCTTAATAAAATCTGTGCGGCATTCGGTATTTCATACGGTGATATTATCGAATATGTTGACGAAGATAAAACAGCGGAGGGGCATAACAATGGCTAATTTTTTTAATACCGTTATCGGTGTATTGAAACATGATGAAAGGTTCTTTTCGGCAGAAGGCGAACTGCTCCGCAACGCCGTCTGTGAAGCTGCCATGAAAATGGACAGTGCATTGCTGAAAATGCTCTATAACAACGAAGTTACAAAAGACCGCTTCTTCACAAATATTGAGGGCATTTCAGTTTTTGATAAGGTCGGCTTCAGCTGGGTCATCAATAACCGTGAATTTCTCCCCGACTCTTATACACGCTATAAGAACAAAATCGGTTTGGCGAACAGAAACGGCAATTACATTTCTGCATCAAACGATATTGAACTTGTTTTTCCATACAAAGATTGCGTCATTGAGGGCGGACAGACAAAGGAAGACCAAAAACGCAGCGAGATTTTCTATAATGAAACGCTTGCTCCCGATGAGGTTGACAGACTCCTTTATCCGAAAGTGTTTATGAACTGTATGCTTTATTCTAAAGAAGGCAAATCACCCGTTAAGGAGTACAGCAAAACATCTAATCTGATTATCAGGGGAAACAACTTGCTTGGGCTGGCATGTCTGAAGCTCAAGTATGCGAATAAAATACAGTTTATTTATATTGACCCTCCATACAATACAGCTACCGACAGTTTCAGATATAATGACAGTTTTAAGAGAAGCACATGGCTGACTTTCATGAAGAACAGGCTGGAAATTGCACGAAATCTTTTGAAAGAAACAGGAGTAATTGCAATATCAATCAACTATAAAGAACTTTCATATTTGAAAATCCTTTGCGATTCTATATTCGGCGAAGAGAATTATGTCAATACCGTAACAGTGAAAACCGCAACCACGGCAAGTTTCAGAGCAATTAATGACTGCCCCGTGAATGTTTCTGAATTTATTTTAATCTATGCAAAGAACAAACCGCATGCAAAGATTAAACCCGTCTATGTGCCGTCAGATTATTCGGAAGACTACGGAAGTTACATTGAAAACATTACGGACGATCCGATGGATTGGCGCATAGTGTCGGTTGACAGTGTTATTTATGCACAAGACGGCGTTTCCACATGGCAGGAATATAAGAAAAAACACGGAGATGACTGGAAGAAAATACGGCATGAGAAAAAAGCGCAGTTCTGTTTAGAAAATTGTGACAGCGTTGTCAGCTTAAATACAATGCAAAAACCGTCGAGGGAAATCACAAAAGTTATCGAATTTTCAAAGAAAAACCGTGATCAGGTCTTTTCCTCCGGCAAAAACTTTATATATAACGGTCGCTCCTTAGCTTTCTACTCAAAAAAACTGAGGAAAATTGACGGCGTCCTTTCGCCTACGGAAATTCTGACAAATATCTGGACAGACATTTCATTCCTTTCGCTCGGGAACGAGGGCGGTGTTGATTTGCCTAACGGAAAAAAACCTGAAAAACTCATAAAACGCCTGTTTGATATATTCACAGATACAGATGATATTATTTTGGATTATCATTTAGGAACGGGAACAACTTGTGCTGTGGCGCATAAACTGGGACTTCAATACATCGGTCTTGAACAGTTGGATTATGGCAGCGATGACTGCACCGTCAGATTGGAAAAGGTAATCGGCGGAGAACAAGGCGGCATCTCAAAAGAAATTTCCTGGCAGGGCGGCGGCTCTTTCGTCTACTGTGAGCTTGCCAAACTGAACCAAAAGTATGCGGACGATATTCAGACAGCATCTTCCGATACCGAGATTGTTTCCATTCTGCAAAATATGCTGAAAACAGGATTTATCAGCTGCAAGGTCAATCCGAAAGATATTGATCTGAACGATGACGACTTTACGGAACTGCCGCTTTCCGACAAGAAGCGTTTTCTCATGGAAATGCTTGACAAAAACCAGCTGTATGTGAATTACTGCGACATGGAAGATGAAACTTTTGCTGTTTCGGAAGAAGATAAGGCATTTACAAAGAGTTTCTACGGGGAGGTGTAACCTATGCAGTTTCTTCACGAACAGCTTGACACGCTGCGGAGATTCGGCAGCAACGCCGAGATTCCGCCGTACATACAGGAGAACGTGAACCGGCGTTTTGAACTGCGGCCGTATCAGATATGCGCATTTGAAAACTTCATCACCTATTTTGAAAGCGAAAAAATGTGCCGCAAGCCGACACAAACGCTGTTTCACATGGCAACCGGTTCCGGTAAAACGATGATAATGGCAGGGCTGATGCTGTACCTTTATAAAAAAGGGTACCGTAACTTTCTGTTTTTTGTAAACCTGTCAAACATCGTCAATAAGACGAGGGAAAACTTTTTGAACACGCTTTCGAGCAAATACCTGTTTGCCGATGAAATCCGACTGGACGGCGAGCGTGTTCCGATTAAGGAAGTAAGCAATTTTCAGCATTCGGACGAAAGTGCAATCAATATCTGCTTTACGACAACGCAAGGACTTCATTCGGATATGTGGGTGACAAAAGAAAATTTCATATCCTATGATGATTTTGCGGATAAAAAGGTCGTTCTTATCTCAGATGAAGCGCACCATCTGAATGTTGACACAAAAACGATTAAAAAAAATAAGGACGAACAGGCGAACTATCATAGCTGGGAAGATACGGTACGCCGTATTTTTGAAATGAACAAAGATAACGTGCTGCTTGAGTTTACCGCCACCTGTGATATTCACAATCCGCAGATTCGAGACGAATATGAAGACAAAATCGTATATGACTATCCTCTTTCAAAATTCAGAGCGGACGGCTATTCCAAAGAAATCAAGACCCTGCGGTCCGATGTGTCGATTATGGAACGGGCAATTCAAGCGATAATACTGAGTCAGTACCGTTTGAAAGTGTTTCAGGACAACCGGCTGTCCGTAAAGCCCGTTGTGCTGTTCAAGGCGGCAAAAATTGCAGACAGCAGCGCGTTTATGGAAGAGTTTATTGACACCGTAAAGAACTTGACAGGCGATGAGCTGCGCCGCATTTCTGAACTGACGTACAATGAAACGCTTGGCAAAGCATATGCTTATTTTGAGAAAAACGGTATCAGTTTTGAACAGCTGGCGCATGAATTGCGGGATGATTTCTCGGCAGAACACTGTATCTCCGCCAACGATGACACGGAAGCTGCGGCAAGGCAGATAGCCTTAAATTCTCTGGAAGATGCGGCAAATCCGTATCGTGCGGTTTTTGAAGTCAAGAAACTTGATGAGGGCTGGGATGTTCTCAACCTGTTTGACATTGTCCGCCTATATGAAACACGTCAGTCAAACGGCTCAAGAATATCTCCCGCAACGATTTCGGAAGCGCAGTTAATCGGTCGAGGCGCGCGTTATTGCCCGTTTCGGATTGACGATGAACAGGAAAAATATAAGCGGAAGTATGATACCGATATTGACAATCCGCTTCGCATCTGCGAGGAACTCTATTACCATTGTCAGAATGACAGCCGCTATATTGGCGAGTTGAACAATGCGCTGCGTGAAATCGGCGTTGACCTTGAGAATCAAACGATCCGCACCTATGTTTTGAAAGACTCTTTTAAGGCGGATTCTTTGTATCGCAAGGGATTTGTCTTCACCAATGACCGTGTTGAAAAAATCAGAAAAGATGCCGGCGGACTGATTCCGTCTGTCAGAGAACAAATCTACACCGTTAAGCTCGCAACAGGCAGCTCGGGAGAAGATACAATTTTCGCTTCGGACAATGCGCTGACGGAAACAAAGGTTGCGGCTTATACTTATCGAACAAACATCAGGAAAATTGCAGATATTAATTATGCAATTGTTCATAAGGCACTTTGCAAATACAGAGTATTCAAGTTTAATATGCTGAAAAGATATTTTCCGAAATTGAAGTCCACCAGAGAGTTTATAACCGCGCCGAACTATCTGGGATCTGTTAAAATTGAAATTATATCAAAGTACGAAACACCTGCGCCGTCCGTTCTTTTTTCTGCCTGTGTGAATGTTTTGGGGAAAATCGCGGAGTCTGTTTCCGGCATTGAAATAACCTATGCAGGCACAGAAGAATTTAATGCAACACCCATTCGTGAAGTGTTCAAGGATAAAAAGTGCAGCTATACCGTTGTATATGACGGCGGCTTGGGCTGTTCGCAGAACGATGCGTCTGTGCCGGTCAATTGGAGAATTGACTTGTCAGGAGAAGACTGGTTTGCATTTGAGGATAACTTCGGAACAAGCGAAGAAAAGGCGTTTGTTGCCTACTTCAGGTCTTTCGTGCCCCGCTTAAAAAAGAAATATGATAAGGTGTTCCTTGTCAGAAATGAACGCCAACTGCACATTTACTCCTTTGACGAAGGCAGACGCTTTGAACCGGACTATCTGTTATTCCTCTGCAAGCAAACCGATGAGGGCTATGAGCAGCTGCAAGTGTTCATTGAGCCAAAAGGAACACACCTCATTACAGACGATAAGTGGAAAGAGGATTTCTCGCTTGAAATTGAATCCACGGCAACCGCGGTAAAATTCTTTGCGGACGACAACAAGTATGAAATCAGGGGTTTTCATTTCTTTAACGCAGATTTTCGTATGAATGAGTTTGAAGAGGATATGGAAAGCCTGTAGGCAGATAAAGCTGTGCCATATGCGGCAAAGCATAAACGGTATGCTTATGCCGTTTCCGTGGTTTACAGTTAAAGTTTGGTGGCATTTGATACTACGAATACAAAAAAGCTCTGCTTATCCGGCAGAGCTTTTTTCGCAGTACGGTGTCATTTTATAAATATGTTTATCTATAAACTCATTTGCGTTTCCATCAATCATATTAATTTCTGCCTTTCAAATGTTTTTTATACTTTAAAAAATGATAATCAGTCTGATTAAAACTATCAAATAAAAATCCGGAGCGGTTCTCACCGCTCCGGTGGGTGTAACTGTACCTTCAGAAGCACTCCTTCGGTCTCCGTCTGCTGTATGTCGAGTTCCCATAAGAGCGGCAACATGTCGCCGCTCTTTAAAAAACATTGTGCTCTCTTACAGCATATCTGCTGCATCGTCAATAAATGAGATTATGTTGTACTGTTCCGTTTCCTTCGGAAATTTCTTTGCGGTTTCATACAGGCAATCTACAAACTCCCTGCTTTTTGTCCTTTCCGCAATTTCCTCAAAAATTTCACTCAGCCATGCGAACTCATCCGCTGTGCAATCCGTTTTAATAAACAAAATTGTCTTTTCAATGTTGTTAGAAAACAATAAAATCATTTTGTCCCATATTTTTTCTATTTCAGTATAGCACTCCGAATTTATTTCGGCTCTCTTTTGAATAATTTCTTTATAATCATTAAAATTCACATGAATTACCTCCGTCGTTTGTTTTGATTAGAATCAGGAAATACAGTAGCAATTTTTCCGTTTGTACGGATAATTCCAACACGTACTCCTTTGTATGTCCCATAAACTATTTTTCCATCTGGAATATGTCTGTTGCTTTTTAATCCTGCTACTTGTTCGCCAGCTCTTTTAATATCCTTATCAGTCCATGATTTAGGAAACCAGCTTTGTCCTGTTCCAGAACGCTTGGATCTGTCTTTATGTTCTGGAACATTGCCAACTCGTACACCATTTGGATAAGTCTTTACGATATTGTATTTAATACCTTGCTTATTGAGTAAATCCATACCTTTTTGTCCGTGACCACCTGATTTTAATTTTGATATTCTGCCCGTTTTGTTATTATATTATAAGTAAAAGTTCCTTCGCTTGAATGAACCAATGCAAACTCGCTTACAGTTCGACCACTGCCTTTTGAATTTAGATATCTTCCTTTTTTTCCTGTTCCCATATCAAACCACCTTCTTCCGATTATGGACATAGGTGATCCAATCAGGCAAGTGGTGAAAGTATGTGCAACTTTCATATTTCCCGAAAACTTTTGGATTATATGAACCGTATACTATAACAACCTGCGGTGTTAATTCTGTTAACATGGCTTCAAGCCCTGCTTCGAGGAAATACTTATCCTCTTTTCCTTTACTGCATCCATAAGTACCGATTGAAACAATACTGTTTTTGGGTATTCCAGAAAATGCCGGAATGCAGTTAAAAATCGTTTTTGTGTACGTTCTTTCATCCCCCCACCGCACATTAGGGATAACATACTTACCCCGTTGTTGCAGATAATATCCCACAGAACGTGAAATACCTATATTTGCAAGCTGTTCCCACAACGGCATATCTCTGTATAGTGAGCAGTCCGGTGTGGATATAATTTTCACGCCTTTAAGCTCGTCCACAAAATTTTGCGGAACACTTACAAATTTTCTGAATTTAGGATCCTGCTCGTAAAACACCAACATTTCATCTTCGTTTTGCAGTTTTTTGCGTTTTGAAAACGGAATTGCAACAGAAGGAAGAACTATCTCATTTGGTGCTTCTAATATAGGAATTTCTAAAAATCCCTCAAAAAACGCTGTTTCTATGAGTTTTGAGTTAAACCCATCATAAAATAAGTTGTTTATAGCAATAACAACTCCTTTCCGGCTATAAGCCAATAAATATAAGTTTAGTAAACTTGACAGTTTGGAAAGGATGTGCTATAATTTCATTGGTTAGATGATGTGTTTTATAGCACATCCTTATAATGCACCGAGACCGTTCCGGCGGTTTTCGGTGTATTTTCTTTTTAGCCTGCCTCACTCAATAAGCATCACTTCTTTCAAAAATATTTTATTATAATCTCAAAATATCAAGCAAATCTATATAATAAAACTTTCGGTTTCGAGATTTTTGATCTGAATAAATTACCTGACTTTCTAAGAGCTGTGTTAAATAACGATTTACACTGGTTATTGGAATTTTAGTTATTTCTGCAATTTGCTTTGCCGTTGTAATAGGGTACTGATATAACACGTTGATTATATCTACCATATTTGAAGACCGTGCCATATCACAAGCTGTTTTTAAATGCTTTTCATATAAATTATTTATATCTGTTATTATTCTAATATATTTATCGCATTGTTTGATCACAGTTGCAAGAAAAAACTTAATCCATTCGTTCCAGTCATTTTTTTCACGAATGTTATTTAACAAAGTATAATATTTAGGCTTATCTCTTTCTAATGCTTCACTAATAAAAAAACACGGCAATTCTATTTGTTTTTGTGCAAACAGATACATTGGTATCAGCATTCTGCCTACACGTCCGTTGCCATCCATAAACGGATGAATTGTTTCAAACTGTGCGTGAATAATTGCAGTCCTGATCAATGGTCTGAAATTATCTTCCGGAGTGTTGATATAATCTATTAAGTTATTCATTAAATCAGGAACAGTATCGGGCGCAGGCGGAACAAATGTTATTGCGTGTGTATTATCATTTCTTCCGATGTAATTTTGTTCTTTGCGGTATTCTCCGACAAGAGTCGGCTTTCTCACGTTTCCTCTCATCAAGGTATTGTGCAAGTCATAAAAAAACTCGTTTGTAAAATCTCGCTTCCTTAAACTGTCATAACCCTGTTGTGTAGCGATATAGTAGTTCATAACTTCATTTATATTTTTATCCGCTGTGCTTGGTTCTACCTGATTAATCAAAACGCCGTCTAAAGTCGCTTGCGTTCCTTCTAATTTAGAGGAGGCAAGAGCTTCTTTTTGTTGAAGAGTAGGCAAAAACCACGAACTGTCAATTTTACTGTCGTTAATTTTTGCTTTATAGACTTCAAGCTTTGTTGTGGCATCAACCAGTTCGTCTAAGAAATATATCTGATCAATCACATTGCTGTCAAGCGGTAACAGCGGCGCAATATATGTGTTGTTCATTGCCAAAACCTTCCTTTCAAGACCTATTATAGCACAGATAAAACCAAAAGTCAATAGTTTTGGTTTTATAAATTAATTTTTGTCAAAATAGGCTCAAATATTGCTAAATTTGAATTTATATATTAAAAAACAGCAATAATCAGCCTGATTAAAACCATGAGTGATAATATCAAATAAAAATCCGGAGCGGTGAGAACCGCTCCGGCGGGTGTAACTGTACCTTCAGAAGCACTCCTTGAGAACCGTCAGAATGTCATCTGCTTTCATCTCGCGGTAGCCGCCGCCGACAACGGTTGACTGCGCGATGAGAGGAAGCCTTTCCTCCGTTGCGCCAAGCTCGCGGAGAGTCTGCGGCAGACCGAGGATTCTGATGAAGCCGCCGAGAGCCTCAATCCCTTCAAGTGCCGCCGTGTCTGCGTCCTTGCCTTTTGTGTCAATTCCCCAGACGTTCTGCGCAAAACGGACAAATTTTTCCGTGCCCGATTTAAAAATATATTTATAATACGGAACAGAAACTGCGGCAAGCCCTGCGCCGTGCGCACAGTCGGTATATGCGCCGATCTGGTGCTCAATCATATGAACCTCCCAGTCCTGCTGCTTTGAAAGACCCGTGATTGTGTTAAGCCCGATTGTCGCGCACCACATGATGTTGCTCCGCGCCTCATAGTCAAGCGGATTCTTCATTGCCGCCTTTGCGCTGTGTATGAGCGAACGCATAACGCCCTCAAGAATATAGTCGGTTGTGTTGTCGTCATCACCCGAGAAATATTGCTCCATCAGGTGGGACATTGTGTCAAAAATTCCGCTTGCCATCTGATATTCCGGAACGGTGAAGGTATATTCGGGGTTCAGAATCGAAAATTTCGGATATATCTCCGCAGGAAAAACCCTGCCGCATTTGAGCATTTTGTCCTCATTTGTGATGACAGAACCGCCGTTCATCTCTGAGCCTGTCCCTGCCATTGTCAGAATCGCGCCGACAGGAACGGTTTTGTTGTCAACATCTTCAAAATTAATCCAGTATTTTTCCCACGGGTCGCCGCTGCAATATGCCGAAACCGAAATTCCCTTTGCACAGTCAATGACAGAACCGCCGCCGACTGCCAGAATCAGGTCAATGCTGTTTTCGCGGACAAGACGCGCCCCCTCCAGAAGCTGTGAATATGAAGGGTTTGACTTGATTCCCGAAAGCTCGGTGACATTTTTTCCTGCGCTTTTCAGGATATCCGTAACCTTGTCATAAAGACCGCTTTTTTTGACCGAACCCTTGCCATACATCAGAAGAACATTGCTGCCAAAGCCTGCAAGCTCGCCCGCAAGCTTCCCGAGAGCGTCCTTCCCGAAATGGATTCTTGTCGGGTTGTAGTAGGTGAAATCAAATTTCATTTTCAAGACCTCCGTTTTCTCTTAGTATTTCTTGCTGCACCGGAATATATTTATATATCCCGATATTATTTTACCTCTTTGCCCGAATATAATCAAGAGGGCGATGAGCCTTTTTACGGTTTTTTTCAAAAAGCTATTGTAACCGCAAAAAAATTATGGTAAAATAAAGGGTAGGTTAAAAAACATGTCAGGAGGAAAACAAATGTTTAACACTGTGTTTTTTTTGGAAATGCTGAAAACGCTCGTTCTCGGCGTGGTTGAGGGAATCACCGAATGGCTGCCGATCAGCTCGACGGGACATATGATACTGGTGAATGAGCTGATTGGAAACACAGACGGCTTCACCGCCTCGGATCTTTATCTTTATGTGATTCAGCTCGGCGCAATTCTCGCGGTTGTCACGCTGTATTTTCACAAGCTGAACCCGTTCTCTCCGTCAAAGACAAAGGCGGAAAAAACTGAGACGTGGCAGATGTGGTTCAAGGTTGTTGCGGCATGTGTTCCTGCGGCGGTTGTCGGGCTCGCGCTCGACAGCGTGATGGCAAAGTTTGAAAACTGGGAGGTTGTCTCGGCGACCCTCATCATATACGGCGCAGCATTCATTCTTCTTGAAAAGAGAAAACACAAAATCACAGTGGACAGCATGGAAAAAATGACATATAAAACCGCGCTTTGTATCGGTGCATTTCAGGTGCTTTCAATCATACCCGGAACATCGCGGTCGGGGTCAACGATTCTCGGCGCAATGCTTGTCGGCTGTTCGAGAGGCGTTGCGGCTGAATTTTCATTCTTTCTCGCAATTCCCGTCATGTTCGGCGTCAGCCTGCTGAAGGTGCTGAAATACGGTCTTGCAATGAGTGCGGAAAATGCGGTTGTGCTGATTTCGGGAATGGTTGTCGCATACATAGTCTCAATGCTTTCCATCAAATTCCTGATTAACTATGTCAGAAAGCACGATTTCAAGTCCTTCGGATATTACCGCATTATTCTCGGATTAATCGTTATTTTATACTTCACACTGACAGGATTTTAAGAAAATACTGCCGCGGATCGGGCGGCAGATGAAAAACAGAGGTTGTTATGGCTGAAACTAAGAAAAAAACCGCGTCACGGAGCACGCGTTCCAAAAGCTCCGCCGCGGCAAAGAAAACAGGAACAAAAACAAGAGCCGCCGCAGGTTCAAGGGCGGCTGCTCCGAAAAAGACGAAAAAGCTGAGTGCGGAAATCAAGGGTATCATTCTGATTGCTCTCGGTCTTTTTGTCGCGCTTTCGTTTTTCACACAGGCAACGGGCGTGGTCGGACACTTTTTCCGCGATTTGCTGATGGGCTTGTTCGGCGGTGCGGCGTCAATATTCTTTGTATTCATAATCTGGACGGGAATAAACATGTTCATCGAGAAAAAAACGGACAGCGCGGCATATAAAATCTGGGCACTGTTCGCACTGATGGTGGTCACGTCCGTCATATGGTCGCTCTGGTTCGGCGACACGCAATGGAAATATCCCGACCTGCCGAGTGCGGTCAAATCCATGTATACATACGGTGCGGACGGATGCAGCGGCGGAATAATCGGCGTCATGCTCTGCATCGGGCTGGCAAAGCTTCTCGGAACTGTCGGAACAACGCTGGTCTCAATTGCGGCTGCACTGATTCTGCTGATTGTGCTGACCGAGGTTTCGTTTGAAAAGCTGTTTAAAACAATTTCCTTATATATAAAGGAAAACAAAGAAAAAATGTCGGAGAATCTGAACGGAGACATTGACATGGACGTTGAGGGCGAGGCAGAGGAGCGGCACGTGCGGAAAGACGCAAAGAGCCGCGCAAAAAAGCTTCCGCCGCCCGAAGATGTCACGGGTCAGCCCGATACAATGTCAAACAATCCGTATTTTGACATATATTTCAAAAGCGGCGAACTTGAGGATTTGACCGGAACGGAAAGTCACGTAAGAACGGACGCCGAAGAGGAGCATAAGCCGCCGAGATTCGTGTTTGATGAAGATGTTCCCGAGGACGTGCAGGACGACACGCGCGAAATCATTGAGGCAGTCAATGCGGGGCGCGATGCGGCTGAGGCGGCGGCTGAAGCTGCTGCAAGCAGCGGTGAGCCGAGATTTTCAATTGCAGACGTGCATACGGGAACGCTGACCGAGCTGCCCGATGAAAACGGTAACTTCAGGGAAAACGGGGACGATGATGATTTTGAGCCGCCGAGCCTGACGCAGATGCAGGAGAAGGTTGACCCGATGACGCAGGCGGCGATTGATGCGGGAGTTCCGCTTGACGGCGCGGTTGCGGCAGGAAAACGCATAAAGCGCGGAGAAGCCGAACAGGCGGCAAACACAATCGGAATCATGGCAAAGGAGAACATGGAGGCAACACGCGTGATAAACTATAAGCTGCCGTCGGTGTCGCTCCTTGCAAAGCCCAAGCCGAAAACAAAGAGCCGCGCCGAGGTCAAGCAGGAGCTTGAGGACAAGGCGAACAAGCTTCTGGAAACCCTGGCAAGCTTCAAGGTTGACGCAAGAATAATAAACATAACACAGGGACCGACCGTAACACGGTTTGAGCTTCAGCCGGGTTTCGGAATCAAGGTATCAAAAATAACAAATCTGGCAGACGACATTGCGCTGAGCCTTGCCGCGCCCGGTGTGCGTATTGAAGCACCAATCCCGGGTAAATCGGCAATCGGAATCGAGATTCCGAACGAAACGCCGAACCCCGTGCCGATACGCGAGGTCATCGACACCGACAAGTTCCGCGATTTCAAATCAAAGACGGCGTTTGCGCTGGGCAAGGACATCGGCGGAAACTGCGTCATTGCCGACATTGCACAGTTTCCGCATATCCTGATTGCAGGTGCGACAGGTTCGGGTAAGAGTGTGTGCATAAACTCGCTCATAACAAGTATTTTATATAAGGCAAAGCCGAATGAGGTCAAAATGATTATGGTTGACCCGAAAATGGTTGAGCTTGGGGTGTATAACGGGATTCCGCATTTGCTGATTCCTGTCGTGACAGACCCGAAGCATGCCGCAGGCGCGCTCAACTGGGCGGTTGCGGAGATGAAAAACCGCTATCAGCTTCTCAAGGATAACAAGGTCAGAAACATTCAGGGATATAACAACCTCATGGAGGAGCAGGGAACGCCCGAGGGCAAGCTGCCCGAGATTGTCATCATCATAGACGAGCTTGCCGACCTTATGATGGCGGCAAAAAATGAGGTTGAGGACGCGATAAACAGCCTTGCGGCTCTTGCGCGTGCTGCCGGAATGTATCTTGTCATTGCAACGCAGAGACCGTCGGTTGATGTTGTCACGGGCGTCATCAAGGCAAACGTGCCGTCCAGAATTTCGTTTGCGGTTTCCTCTCAGGTGGACAGCCGCACAATTCTTGACGCAATGGGCGCGGAAAAGCTTCTCGGAAAGGGCGACATGCTCTATGCTCCGCGCGGCGCAATCAAGCCGATCAGAATACAGGGAAATTTCCTGTCTGACGCGGAGATTGAGAATATAATCGATTTCATCAAAGGACAGTATGAGGCGGAATATGACGAGTCCATTCTCGAACACATTGAGCGCGAGCAGGAAAGAGAAACCGATGAGGACGAGGACGATTCGCATATGCGCGGCGGCGAGCGCGATGAGCTGTTCGGCAAGGCGGCGGAGCTGGTTCTGGATTCGGGGCAGGCGTCGGTCGCAATGCTTCAGCGCAGATTTAAAATCGGCTATCAGCGTGCGGCAAGGATAATTGACCAGATGGAGGAATACCGCGTCATCGGTCCGTATGAGGGCACAAAGCCGAGACAGGTTCTGATTACGCGTGCCGAGCTGAACGAAATGCTGATGAATAATCCCGATTGATTCTGTTAACAATCTTCTGAGGAGGGGCTTCGGAATTTGCGGATTTTGACCTGAAAATCGCTGAAAACATCTGATTTTATGCCGTTTTCATGTGTATTTAATGCAAAAGGCGGCGTGCTTTTTTGTGCAAAGTCACGAAATTACAGAAAAAATGAGAAAACTATGGAAATTTATAAGATAATGTAGTAAAATAGGTATATCATTTAAAAATAAACTTAAAATATTTTTTAAGAAAAGGAGTTTTAAAAATGAATAAACAGGAATTGATTTCAGCAATCGCTGAAAAAGCAAATCTTTCAAAGAAGGATGCAGAGGCTGCTCTGAACGCTTTCGTTGGCACAGTTGAGGCTGCTCTCGTAAAGGGCGACAAGGTTCAGCTCGTTGGCTTCGGCGGCTTCGAGGTTAGAGAGAGAGCTGCAAGAACAGGCAGAAATCCCCAGACAGGTGCTGAGATGAAGATCGCTGCTGCAAAGGTTCCCGCTTTCAAAGCAGGCAAGGCTCTGAAGGATCTCATCAACAAATAATTAAGAGACATCATCTCAAGTATAAAAAGAACGCTGGGCTTCAGCGTTCTTTTTGTTTTCGACTGACGCCTTGCAGGGACAAGCGTTCAAAAAGATGATGGTTTTTAATTACGGGACATATCGGGCTTGATTCCCGTGTTCCTCCGCGGACGGTCAGGCGGCTGCCCGAGCGTCATCTGCGCGGTCGGTCTGCTGCTTTGCAAGACAGTTTTATCCGCACAAAATCAACTTATGAAATAAGAAAGGAATTATGACAATGAAAAGCTTTTCATATAAAACAAAAGGAACATGTTCAAAAGAAATAACATTTGACCTGGACGGCAGCAAGGTCAGAAACGTTAAATTTGTTTTCGGCTGTCAGGGCAACACAAAGGGAATCTCAAGTCTTGTTGACGGAATGGACGTTGACGAGGCAATCCGGAGACTGAAGGGCATTGACTGCAACGGCAGAGGAACGTCATGTCCCGACCAGCTTGCACATGCACTTGAAGAGGCAAAGGCTCAGAATTAGGGTCAATTTGAACTTTTTCACATATAATTTTGCGACCGCAACAATAATTTGTGGAAAATTTTAAGAAAAAATACCATATATAGTACTTGACAAAACCCAAATAAATTGGTACAATATAATGGTTTTATTGTAGGAAAGTATGCACAATATATTATCATTAAATGCTTTGTGAGATATTTTCAAGGCGCATAATGCGCAAAGGTGAGTGTGAATGGACAGAATCAGAAACGAAAAACACGTTGTCGGGCTCAAGCAGTCAAAAAAGGCTGTTGAGGCAGGCAGAGCAAAGACCGTCTATATAGCACGCGATGCGGACATGCATGTTGTGTTTCCGATTGAGGAGCTTTGCGAAAAACAGGGTGTGGAGGTCATATACGTCAACAACATGAAGGAGCTTGCAAAAGCTTGTCACGTTGAGGTTTCCACGGCTGTTGCAGCTATTGTTAAAGACGCTTAATGCGTTTTTATAAAAAGAGCCTTCCGGCTCGCAAAACCAAAAACAGGAGGTGAAAATAATTGCCAACATTCAACCAGTTAGTTAAGAAGGGCAGACAGACTGCCGAAAAGAAGTCAACAGCACCTGCTTTGCTGAAGGGATTCAACACAATCAAGAAAAGACCCACAGACCAGGATTCACCGCAGAAAAGAGGCGTTTGTACTTCTGTCAGAACTATGACACCCAAAAAGCCTAATTCAGCGCTCAGAAAGGTTGCCAGAGTTCGTCTTACAAACGGTATCGAGGTTTCAGCCTACATTCCGGGTATCGGTCACAATTTGCAGGAGCATAGCGTTGTTCTGATCCGCGGCGGAAGAGTTAAGGACCTCCCGGGTGTTCGTTATCACATTATCCGTGGTACTCTTGACACGCAGGGTGTTCAGAAACGTAACCAGGCAAGGTCGAAATACGGTGCAAAGAGACCGAAGGACGCAAAGTAAGACAAGTTTTTTGATTTAAGAAATTTTTCATAGTGCGTATTGCTATTTTATATATATCCGTTTCGGGTGATAGTTAATACAGCGCTAACAGTATCCCGTGGGGTATTGAGTACCTTGTGGATATCATTTACCACAAAGAATGGAGGGGAAGATAAGTGCCGAGAAAAGGACATATTGCACGTCGTGACGTGTTGCCGGATCCTATGTATAACAGCAAAACTGTTACCCGTCTCATTAACAACATTATGCTTGACGGCAAGAAGGGTGTTGCTCAGTCTATCGTTTACGGTGCGTTTGACATCATAAAGGAGAAGACAGGCAAAGATCCTGTTGAGGTGTTCGAGGAAGCAATGAACGCCGTTATGCCGGTTTTGGAGGTTAAAGCAAGACGTGTCGGAGGCGCGAACTATCAGGTTCCGATCGAAGTCAGAGCCGAAAGACGCGAAACGCTGGGTCTCAGATGGATAACTCTTTATGCAAGACAGAGAAGCGAAAGAACAATGGCTGAAAGACTTGCAAACGAGCTTATGGACGCAACCAACAGCACAGGCGGTGCATTCAAGAAAAAAGAAGACACACACAAGATGGCAGAAGCGAACAAGGCGTTTGCTCATTTCCGCTGGTAAGCCGTGCTTGTTTCCGCGGTGCAGGCAGTCTGCTGCCCGTGCCGTGCGAATTTTCTGCGGCGTTGCCGCATAAATCTGAAAAGGACGGGCTTCACCGTTCTGATGAAAGGAGAAAATTATGGGTAGAGCGTTCTCACTTCAAAATACGAGAAATATCGGTATCATGGCTCACATCGATGCCGGTAAGACTACCACAACCGAGAGAATCCTGTATTACACAGGTATTAATCATAAAATCGGTGAAACGCATGAGGGTGCTGCAACCATGGACTGGATGGCGCAGGAGCAGGAGCGCGGAATCACAATCACATCCGCTGCAACAACATGCTTCTGGCAGCCCGCTGAGGGTCCGTTTGCCGGCGTAAAGCACAGAATCAACATCATTGACACACCGGGACACGTTGACTTCACCGTTGAGGTTCAGAGATCACTGCGTGTTCTTGACGGTTCTGTCACGGTTATGTGCGCAAAGGGCGGCGTTGAGCCTCAGTCCGAGACCGTTTGGCGTCAGGCTGATGACTATAAGGTTCCGCGCATGATTTTTGTCAACAAGATGGACATCATGGGCGCAGACTTCTATAACGTTGTCAACATGGTTCACGAAAGACTTCATGCAAACGGTGTTCCGATTCAGCTCCCGATCGGTGCTGAGGACAGTTTTGTCGGAATCATCGACCTCATGAACATGAATGCAGAGATTTATGAGGACGAGCTTGGTGAAAAGTTCCACAAAGAGGACATTCCCGCAGAGATGAAAGAAAAGGCTGAGGAATATCATCAGCAGATGATTGAGGCAATCTGCGAGACTGACGAGGAGCTTCTGGAGAAATTCCTTGAGGGTGAGGAAATCACTGTCAACGAGCTCAAAAAGGCTTTGAGAAAAGCCACAATAAACAACGAAATCGTGCCGATTCTCTGCGGAACGGCATACAGAAACAAGGGCGTTCAGATGCTGCTTGATGCGGTAATCGAATATATGCCGGCTCCGACCGACGTTCCGAACATCAAGGGTGTTAACCCCGATACGGACGAGGAGGACGAGAGACCGTCATCCGATGACGCGCCGTTTGCAGCTCTTGCGTTCAAGATTGCAACCGACCCGTTTGTCGGAAAGATTTGCTTCTTCCGTGTATATTCGGGTACGCTTGCCAAGGGTTCATATGTTCTGAACTCCTGCAAGAACAAGCGTGAGCGTATGGGAAGAATCCTTCAGATGCACGCAAATCACAGAGAGGATCTTGATGTTGTATATTCGGGTGACATCGCGGCTGCGGTTGGTCTCCAGAACACAACAACGGGTGAAACACTCTGCGACGAGAAGCATCCGATTATCCTTGAATCAATGGTATTTCCTGAGCCGGTTATCCGTGTTGCCATTGAGCCTAAAACAAAGGTTGGGCAGGAAAAAATGGGTCTTGCTCTTGCAAAGCTTGCTGAAGAAGATCCGACCTTCAAGACCTACACCGACGAGGAAACAGGGCAGACAATCATTGCAGGTATGGGTGAGCTTCACCTTGAAATCATTGTTGACCGTCTGCTGCGTGAGTTTAAGGTCGAGGCAAATGTCGGCGAGCCGCAGGTATCATACCGCGAAGCCTTCAGAAAGCCTGTTGACGTTGAACACAAATACGCACGTCAGTCGGGCGGTAAAGGTCAGTACGGACATGTTCTCATTAAGTTTGAGCCGCTTGCAGAGGGCGAAGGCTATATCTTTGAGAACGCTGTTGTCGGCGGTGCAATTCCGAAGGAATATATTCCGGCGGTTGACGCAGGTATCCAGAGCGCAATGCTCAACGGTGTTCTTGCCGGCTATAACGTAGTTGACCTCAAGGCAACGCTTTATGACGGATCATACCACGAAGTCGATTCATCTGAAATGGCGTTTAAGATTGCGGCTTCCATGGCGTTCAAGGACGCTATGAGAAAGTCAGACCCTGTTCTGAAAGAGCCAATCATGCTGGTTAATGTCATCACACCTGATGATTACCTCGGCTTTGTCATCGGCGACCTCAGCTCGAGACGCGGAATGATTAAGAGCCAGGAGGTTCGCAGCGGCGGTGTAACTCAGGTTACGGCAGATGTTCCGCTTTCCGAAATGTTCGGTTATGCAACCGTTCTGCGTTCGGGAACACAGGGACGCGGTCAGTATACCATGGAGCCTTCTCACTACAGTGAGGTTCCGAGAGCAATTCAGGAAAAGATTATCAAAGAGAGAACCAAGTCGGAATAAGATTTCTTTGAAATATTTTCAAATAACACTTGAATATTTCGGTGTTAAATGGTAAAATAATTATAAGTAAATAATTAACTAAAATAAAGTTAGGAGGAAAAAAACAATGGCAAAAGCTAAATATGAAAGAACCAAACCGCATGTTAACATCGGTACAATCGGTCACGTTGACCATGGTAAAACAACTCTTACCGCTGCAATCACAAAGGTGCTTGCTATGGACGGTAAAGCTCAGTACGAAGCTTACGACATGATCGACAAAGCTCCGGAGGAGAGAGAAAGAGGTATCACGATTTCAACAGCACACGTTGAGTATGAGACAGAGACACGTCACTATGCACACGTTGACTGCCCCGGACATGCTGACTACGTTAAGAACATGATCACAGGTGCAGCTCAGATGGACGGTGCTATCCTCGTTGTTTCAGCTGCTGACGGTCCTATGCCCCAGACAAGAGAGCACATTCTGCTTTCACGTCAGGTTGGCGTTCCATACATCGTAGTATTCATGAACAAGGTTGACCAGGTTGACGATCCCGAGCTTCTCGAGCTTGTTGAAATGGAAATCCGTGAACTGCTCACAGAATATGACTTCCCGGGCGACGATATCCCGATCATCAAGGGTTCAGGTCTCCAGGTTCTCGAATCAACATCAACAGATCCGAACGCTCCCGAGTATGCTTGCATTCACGAGCTGATGGACGCTGTTGACAGCTATATCCCGACTCCCGAGAGAAAGAGCGATCAGCCGTTCCTTATGCCGGTTGAGGACGTATTCTCAATCACAGGCCGCGGTACTGTTGCAACAGGTAGAGTTGAGAGAGGTATTGCAAAGGTTGGCGACGAAGTTGAAATCGTTGGTCTTTCTGACGAGACAAGAAAAGTTGTTATCACAGGTCTTGAAATGTTCAGAAAGCTCCTTGATGAAGCTGAAGCAGGTGACAACGTTGGTGCTCTTCTCCGCGGTGTTCAGAGAAACGAAATCGAAAGAGGACAGGTACTTGCAAAGCCGGGTACAATCACACCTCACACAAAGTTTAAGGGCGAGGTTTACGTTCTGACCAAAGAAGAGGGTGGACGTCACACTCCGTTCTTCACAAACTACAGACCTCAGTTCTATTTCAGAACAACTGACGTAACAGGTGTTGTAAATCTTCCTGAGGGCGTTGAAATGTGCATGCCCGGAGATAACGTTACAATGACAGTTGAGCTGACAACACACATCGCAATCGAAGAAGGTCTCCGTTTCGCTATCCGTGAAGGCGGCAGAACTGTTGGTTCGGGCGTTGTAACTGAAATTATCGAGTAATTTCGATATATTATGCATTTTAAAAAGCCTGCGGAAAATTCCGCAGGCTTTTTTTGGAGTCAACCCCGAATTTTGTGTAAAGTCTTTACGAAGCCTCCAAGATGATGTATAATAAAAATATCAATATGGAGGTTTAAATTATGCCAAGGTACAAACTAAGTCCCGAAGAGCGGGCAGCGGAAAAAGAACGTAAGGAGAATTTGCGTAACATCATGAAAGGGCTGGATGTGAAAAATTTTGATGACCTGAAAGATGTGTTTAAGATGATGGTCGGAGAAATGCTTGAAAACGGTCTTGACGGAGAGCTTGACGATGAACTGGGGTACACAAAGTACGATTATCGTAACAAAGAGGGAGAGAACAGCCGCAACGGCTATTCCAAAAAGACTCTTAAAACAAGCTTTGGATAAACAGAGATTAAAGTACCGAGAGACAGAGACGGTGAATTTGAGCCGCAGCTTGTTAAGAAAAATCAAACAACATTGACCGGTGACATTGAAGAAAAGATAATATCCATGTATGCCAAAGGCATGACCACGAGCGATATAGAGGCTCACATCAGGGATATTTACGGTTTAGACTGTTCCGATACAACCATAAGCCGGATAACCGATAAAATACTGCCGGTAGTGCGAGAATGGCAGTCAAGACCGCTTGAAGAAATCTATGCGGTTGTATTTATGGACGCCATACACTTCCACGTCAGAAGTGAAGGACAAATAATTAAAAAGGCTGTATATATCGCAATCGGAATCAATATGGAATGACAAAAGGAAGTCCTCGGAATGTGGGTTGGCGAAAATGAAAGCGCAAAGTTTTGGCTTTCGGTATTAAACAGTATA
>CAKSIW010000031.1 GCA_934463175.1 uncultured Clostridia bacterium
ACGCTCGGCTCGCCTGTTCGCTTGCAAGCGCGCTCACAACGGCTCACAGTCGCTACCACCTTTTTGCGATTGCGCCTGCGGCGCGAATATTTCAACAGTTTGGCTTTGCTGTGTCGGAACGGTCTTTGCTCCGTTCCGATTTTTTTATGCAATAAAAAAATCAGTCACACGCTCCGTCGTTCCTCCTCTTTCGCAAAAAGGCACGCTCGGCTCGCCTGTTCGCTTGCAAGCGCGCTCACAACGGCTCACAGTCGCTACCACCTTTTTGCGATTGCGCCTTCGGCGCGAATATTTCAACGGTTTGGCTTTGCTGTGTCGGAACGGTCTTTGCTCCGTTCCGGCTTTTTTTGCCGCACCGGCATATTTTTTCAGCACGGTGTTAATACTAATACTATATATTTTTTGAAAGGAATTGATTGTATGAAGGAATTCACCTATAAAATATGCGATGAGGTCGGCATTCACGCAAGACCTGCGGGGCTTTTGGTCAAGCTTGCCGCAAATTTCAGCTCCTCCGTCACCCTTCACAAGGGGTCAAAATCCGCCGACGCCAAGAAAATTTTCTCTGTCATGGCTCTCGGCGCAAAAAAAGACGATGAGGTCACGGTCAGCATATGCGGCTCGGACGAGGACACCGCATTCACAGAGCTGAAAAGCTTTTTTGAAAATAATTTATAAAAAATGGGCTGTTTAAAAAGTCAATTGACTTTTTAAACAGCCTTAGTTTTTCCAAGGGGATTGGAAAAAAGCTTTGGAATCGGCAAACTGAACCAAAACTTTAGTTTTGGGTTACCCGAAGGCGTACACAGGTACGCCGAGAGGTGAAGTTTGCCGATAGCAAGAAAAGGAATAATTCTGTGAAAAATCAAATTTGTTTGATTTTTCTGCCTCAAACATCAGGAAACTATTGTTTTTGTATTTCCTTAAATATGTGCTTATCCTTCCTTTTCTTGCGTTCCGGAGTTTTTTAACATCCCCTTTGACTGTCTCTCCGTATTTCCTGCCCTATTCAAGACCGCTCCATTCCTCATAATATTCCTCAAGCCGTCTGCGGCATTCGTCAGCCTCGGCACATCTCTCGTTCAGCTTGACATAATCCGAGAAAATATCCTCTCGGCTCATTTCCTCATCAAGCACCTCAATCCGCGCCTCGGTTTCCTCAATCAGCCGTTCAAGCTCGCGGATTCGGTTTTTCCTCCGCGCGTCCTCACGCCGCTGTTCCTTTGAACGGTATGCCCTGTCCGCAGCATTTGCCGCATTCTCCTTTGCCGCCCGTGCCTTCTCTTCCTCAGCCCGCGCCGCTTCCTCAGCCTCCCTGCGCTCGCACACCTCGCAGTAGTAATCATAGTTCCCGTCATATATAACCGCGCCGTCGCGCTTGATTTCAACAATTCTGTCGGGAACCTTGTTGAGAAGGTATCTGTCGTGCGTGACGAAAACCGCCGTTCCGCCATACTCCGAGAGTGCCGCCTCCAGAACCTCCTTTGAAGCAAGATCAAGATGGTTTGTCGGCTCGTCCAGAATCAGGACGTTGGAATGCTCCAGCATGATTATACAGAACGCAAGCTTTGCACGCTCGCCGCCGCTGATGACCCTGACGGGCTTATATACATCGTCGCGCGTCAGCAGAACATTCCCGAGAGTGCGTCTGATTTCCGTCTCGCTTATGTCGGGGAATCTGTCCCACAGCTCGTCAATGGCAAGCTTGTCAAAGCCGAGATTGAGGTTCTCCTGCTCATAATAGCTTATGCTGACGTTTTTTCCCCACTCGACCGTTCCCTTAAAATGCGGAATCAGACCCATGACGCATTTTAAAAATGATGATTTTCCGATTCCGTTGTCGCCGATAATCGCCACTTTTTCGCCGCGGCGGACACAGAGATTGATGCCCTCGCACAAAACCTTCTGCCCGTCTCCGACCGAAACCGAAAGGTCATCAACCGTCAGAACGTCCTTATACGGCTCTTTGGAATATTCAAATCTGAGCCGCATCGGCTTTTGCAGACTCTCGGGCTTTTCGAGTTTCTCCATGTTTTCAAGCGTTTTGAGCCGCGACTTCGCCGACGCTGATGTTGACGCACGCGCAATGTTTTTGTCAACATATGTCTGAAGCTGTGCAATCTGCATTTGCTGCATTTCATATTCCTTTTCCTCGCGTGCGCGCCGTTCTGCCTTCTGCACGGTGTATGCGGAATAGTTCCCCGAATAGGAAAACAGCCGTCCGCGTTCAGCCTCATATATGTGACTGACCGTTTTGTCGAGAAAATATCTGTCATGCGAAACAATCAGGAGTGCGCCGCTGTATGAGATGAGATAGTCCTCCAGCCAGCGCAGTGTTTTGAAGTCAAGATGGTTTGTCGGCTCGTCCAAAATCAGCAGCTCGGGTTCTTCAAGCAGCAGCCGCGCAATTGCAAGCCGCGTTTTCTCGCCGCCGCTGAGGGTTGCAATGACGGTGTTCTCATCGCGGTCGCCGAACCCCATACCGCACAGAATCATGCGTATTTTCAAATCAATCCGGTAGCCGTCGCGGCTGTCAAAATATGCCTGAGCCGCCGCATATTCCGACGCCGCACGGCGGTATTCCGCACCCTCTGTGTCGGAAAGCTGCGACATTTCGCGCTCCAGGCGGCGCATTTTTTCCTCCGCCGCCAAAACATCGCCAAACACCCTGCGCATTTCCTCAATTATCGTGCTTTCGCGCTCCAAACCGTTGTTCTGCTCCAGATAACCGATCGAAAGACCCGGCTTTTTGACCAGCTGTCCGCTGTCATAGCCGAGTTTTCCCGTGATTATCTTCAGGAGCGTTGATTTTCCCGCGCCGTTCACGCCAATCAGACCGTAACGGCACTTCTCGTTCACGGTCATGTTTATGTTTTTCAGTATTTCCTCCTGTCCAAAGCTCTTGCACAGGTTTTCAATCGTAATCAGCATATCTACCTCTCGATTTTTTCAGCCTTGATGTTCATTTCCTTTGAAAAGAAACGGCGCAGCAGAAGTATTCCTGCACAAAGTGCCGCCGCCGCACCGATAAACGATGTCAGATTGCCGCCCTTTGCGCCGAGTGCGCCTCCCGTCAGCATACACAGAGTCAGGCAAAGATAGCCGAGTGCACACCGTTTCAGGAAGGCTGTGTCGTCCGCAGTCAGCCGAACGGCATCGCCCTTGCAAAACCCTTCGGTGTTTCGGATTCTGACATATGTGCCCCGCGCATTGCAAAGACCGCAGGACGCACAGTTTCCTCCGCACGCCGACTCTCTTTCCACTCTGACCTTTGCATATTTTTCATCAGTCTCAACCACAACTCCGCACTTTTCCACTGTGTCTCAGACCCTCCGTTTTTTCTTTTCCTCTGCCGCCATTTCAATCATTTCACGCGCATTTTTCCGAGTCAGCTCCGTGACCGAAACGCCGCCGATAATCCGCGCAAGCTCCGAAACACGTTCCTCCTCGCCGAGAAGTCTGACGTTTGTTCTGGTCTCCGCGCCTTCCGCGGTTTTTTCAATCAGGAAATGGCTGTCTGCCATGCTTGCAAGCTGTGCTAAGTGCGTGATTGAAAAAACCTGCTTTTTTGCCGACAGTGCGCATATTTTTTCCGCGATTTTCTGTGCCGCCCTTCCGCTGACACCCGTGTCAATTTCATCGAATATCATCGTGTCGGCAGTGTCTGCGTCCGAAAGCGTTGTTTTCATCGCAAGCATAATTCTCGAAAGCTCACCGCCCGACGCAATTTTTGACATCGGCTTCAGTGCCTCTCCGGGGTTTGCCGAAATCATAAATTCAACCTCATCACAGCCGCATGAATCAAGCTCGCCGCACCGCGTCACGCAAACCTCAAACCGCGCCTTCGGCATGTCAAGCTCCGCAAGCTCCTTCATGATTCTTTCCGAAAGAATCTCTGCCGCCGCCCTTCGTTTTTCCGAAAGCGCGTCCGCAAGAGCGTTCGCACGCGCTTCAACCTCCGCAAAACGTTTCTTCAGCTCTTCAAGACGTTCATCGCTCCGCGAAATTCCGTCTGCCTCCTCTTGCGCTTTTTTGCAGTATTCGTGTATTTCCGCAACGGAATTGCCGTATTTTCTTTTCAGGTTTCCGATTAAATCAAGCCGTTCCTCAATTCTGTCAAGCTCCGCCATGCTGAAATCTGTCCCCGAAAGGCAGGCATTCAGCTCGGAGGCAATGTCTTCGGTTTCCGCAATGACGCTTTCAAGCCGCGCACTGCTTTCCTCAAGCTCGGGCGCGAACCGTTCAAGCCCCGAAAGACTTCTCGCCGCACGGCGCAGAAGGTCATATGCCGAATATTCCTCGCCGCCGTACAGCGCGGAATATGCCTCACCCGCACCCGAAACAATGCTTTCCATATTATACAGCCTGTCACGCTGCGCCTCAAGTGCCTCGTCCTCGCCATCGGTGAGCCGTGCCGCCGTGATTTCTTCAATCTGGAAATTGAGCAGCTCCAGCCTCCGTTCCTTTTCGTTCTCGTCCGATGACAGCGACTTGATTTCCTTTTTTATTCTGCGCATTTCGGAATATACCTCAGAATATTCCTTCTTCTCCTCCGAAAGATGACCGAACTCGTCCAGAAGTGACAGGTGGTTGTCGCGGCTCAGGAGTGACCGGTTGTCGTTTTGCCCGTGAATGTCAATCAGCACATCAGCCGCGTCGCGCACAAGACAAAGCGGCATGATTCTGCCGTTTATGCGGCTGCTGCTTTTGCCGTCCGCGCCCAGTCTGCGGCTTATGATGACCATGCCGTCCTCAGGCTCGATTTCAAGTTCGGCGAGTCCTGCAAGAGCCGACTCGGACGTGACCTCAAAACACAGCGAAACCGAGGCAAAATCGCACCCCGTGCGAACCAGGTCACGGCTGACCCTTGCGCCGAGAGCCATTCCGATTGAGTCAATCAGAATGGATTTTCCCGCGCCCGTCTCGCCCGTCAGAACATTGAAGCCGTCTCCGAACTCAACCGTCACTTCATCAATCACCGCAACGTTTTTAATATTCAATTCTCTGAGCATTGCGCCCACCGTCCTTTGTCAAAAATTCAGTCCGCAAGCTTGTTTCGGATTACGTCAAAAAAGCTCTTTCCGTTTAAATTTATCAATGACGCGCACCGCGAGGAGCGCACAATTTCAATGTAATCTCCCCTGCCGAGAGTTCCGACCGTCTCTCCGTCGGTTCTGACCGCCGCGTCACTCCGATATTCCGCGTCGATTCTGACGCGGACACGGCTGTCGGGCGGCACGACAATGCAGCGTGACTTCAGAGTGTGCGGACAAATCGGCGTGAGAATCATGCAGTCGAGAGACGGATGCACAATCGGACCGCCGCAGGAGAGGGAATATGCCGTTGAACCCGTTGAGGTTGCAACAATCACTCCGTCCGCAAGGTATCTGTCCGTCACAGTGCCGCCGATTTCCACCTCAGCGGAAATCATTTTCGACTGCTCGCCGCGCAGAATGACATCGTTCAGCGCGGTGTAGCTTCCGCTTTGTTTGCCGTCCGAGAATATCCGTGCTTCAAGCATCATGCTCCGTCTGACGGTGTATTCACCTGCAAACAGGCGGCTGAAAACCCCTGTCTCATCGCTTTCCGCCTGAGCAAGAAATCCGAGATGCCCGAGGTTGATTCCCATAATCGGAATGTCAAATTCCGCCGCATCGTTTGCAACGCGCAGAATCGTTCCGTCACCGCCGAGAACAACGATGAGGTCGCATTTTGCAAGAAGCTCATGCTTTTCGTCAAACTCCGCATCAACGTCCGCTCTGCCGCGGAGACTGCTGTCAAGCATGACTGTTTTTCCGAAACCGTGCAGAATCTCCGCAACCGCCCGTGTTGCCGAAAAATCGGTGTCGCGGTCGGTGTTCGGAAATATTGCTATGTTTTGCATTCGACCATCTCCTCCTTCGTCGCGCTGCGGACATTAGCGTTCCGTCTGACCCGAAGGGTCAGACAGTCACTTTCAGTCCGCGCGCTCCTCTTTCCCAAAAACCGTCGGCTTTGCCTCCGTTTTTCGGGAGCCCTGCTCGTTTCACTCGCTTTTGCACAAGCAATTATGCTCCGTCCTCCCTTGTCGGTAGGACAGTCGCTCTATGCTTGGCTGCTCGTCGACGCAACGCAAGCGGTTGTGCTCCGTCCTCCCTGCTCGGTCGGACAGTCGCTCTGCGCTTGGTTGCTCCTCTTTCCCAAAAAGCTTTGCTTTTTGGGAGCCCTAACCCTCCCAAGGCAAGCGCGCTACACTTGCCGCCCCCCTTTGGAAAAGGGGGGATGTTCGGGCGATTTGTGAACCGCCCGAATGTCGTTGCGGCACAGTCAGCGGTTAATCCTCAAGGTATATCTCTTATTCCGCGCCTTGTTGTTGGTCATGATGTCGGATTTTGCGAAAGACACGGATTTTTGGCGTGAACCGTGCGCACGAATTAATCAATTTCCATAATGTGCGCACGGTTCAGCACAGCAAAGCCGCTGACTGCGGCTTTAATCTGTGCGTGCGTCAAAAATCCTTTGTCTGAGCAATTAATCCGACACATAACCAATAATCGGCGCACAGGGGGTTCGGGGGCGGTGCCCCCGCATAATTAAATCATATGAGACCTCTCCACAAGCTCCGCAACATCAAATTCCGCGCTCTCCGCGCCGTCCTTTCTGACATACATTAAATATTCAATATTCCCCTCAGGTCCTCTGACGGGCGAGAAATCAAGCCCTGCAACACAGAACCCAAGCTCCCTTGTGAACTCCGTCACCGTTTCAATAACCTCAATGTGGGTTTCCTTATCACGCACAACGCCCTTTTTGCCGACCTTGCCGCGTCCCGCCTCAAACTGCGGCTTGATGAGACAAACTCCACAGCCGCCGTTCTTCAGAAGCGAATATGCCACGGGAAGGACAAGCTTCAGCGATATGAACGACACGTCAACCGAGAAAAAATCAAGCTCCTCGGGAATTTCCTCACGCGTCACATACCGAATGTTGGTTCTTTCCATATTAACTACGCGTGCGTCACCCCTCAGCTTCCATGCCAGCTGACCGTAGCCGACATCAACCGAATATACCTTTGCCGCCCCGTTTTGGAGCATACAATCGGTGAAGCCGCCCGTTGACGCGCCGATGTCCATACATACACAGTCCGAAAGCGCAATCGGAAACACCTGCATTGCCTTTTCAAGCTTCAGTCCGCCTCGGCTGACATACGGGATTCCGCCGCCGCGTACCTCAATTTTTTCATCTCCGCGGACAGCCTCCCCTGCCTTCATTGCCTTTTGGTTGTCTATATACACATTCCCCGCCATAATCTGAGCCTGCGCCGCACTGCGGCTTTCCGCCAGATTATGCTCCGTGAGATATACGTCAAGTCTCATTTTTGCCAATTCAATCACCCTGCCCTTTTGTGCCGCCGTCAAGCACGGCAAGCCGCTCCGCGATTCTGTCCGCCATTCCGCTGCCGTCAAGTGCGGCGGCAGCCTTCTGTTCCGCAACCGTTGCCTGTTCGAGCGGTGCGTCATCAAAGCCGAACGAAATCAGTTCTCCTCTCCACTCCTCACGCACAACGGCGGCAAGTCCGCCGATGCGCACATTGTCCTCAGCCGACGCAACAAGGTGGCAGCCCTCGGACATCTCACCGAAAAGCTCCCTGTCAAACGGCTTGACAAACCGCGCATTCATGACCCCTGCCGAGATTCCGCGTGAGCCGAGCAAATCCGCCGCAAGCATTGCCTCGCGAACCTCCGAGCCTGCCGCAACAATCAGCACGTCACTGCCCTCACGAAGGCACTCGCCGCGTCCGAATCTGATTCCTCCGCCGTATGTATTCGTATCCGCCGCTCCTCTGGGATAGCGCACGGCAACGGGTGAGGTGCATTCCTCCGCCGCAAAGCGCAGCATTTCTTCAAGCTCATGTGCGCATGACGGCGCCATGATGACCATATTCGGTATATGTGAAAGATATGAAAGGTCATAGATTCCCTGATGTGTTTCGCCGTCCGAGCCGACCGCTCCCGCACGGTCAATCGCAAAGACAACATGCAGTCCGCACAGCGCGGTATCGTGCAGAAGCTGGTCATATGCCCTTTGCAGAAATGTTGAATATACCGCAAAAACCGGAACAAACCCCGCCCTTGCGAGAGCCGACGCAAACGTGACCGCGTGCTGCTCCGCAATCCCGACATCGAAAAACCGATTCGGAAATCTGCGCGAAAACTCGCCGAGACCTGTTGGTGCAGGCATTGCCGCGGTTATGCATATGATTTTCTCGTTTTCCTCCGCAAGACGAACCGCCTCTCTCCCGAAAACCTCAGAATATGTCTCGCCGCAGCACTCGCTCATCTCGCCCGTGTCGGGGTCAAAACCGCCCACGCCGTGAAAGCCCGTGGGGTTTTTCTCCGCAGGAACATATCCTCTGCCCTTCTGTGTTCTGACATGAACCACAACGGGCTTTTCCTTGCTCTTTGCATATTCCAGAACCGCAATGAGGTCGCTGAGGTCATGCCCGTTCACGGGTCCGAGATATTCAAGACCCATATTTTCAAAAAGCTTCTTCTGAAGCAGAATTTTCTTGATGATCCGTTTCCCGAGACGCACGCATTTTCGGAACGGCTCGCCGAAGAGCGGCAGCTCCTTCAAAAACTTGTTCACGCGCCCCTTTGTGCCGATATATTCCGCGGTGCTGCTCAGCTTTTCGAGATATTGCGCAAGACCGCCGACATTCGGCGAAATTGACATTCCGTTGTCATTGAGAACCACAATCAGCGGTGTGTTTCCGCTCCCCGCATGGTTGAGTGCCTCATATGCCTCACCGCCCGTGAGTGCGCCGTCTCCGATGACCGCAACCGCAAAGTGCTTTTCACCCCGAAGCTCAAATGCCTTTGCAAAGCCGAGAGCCGCCGAAACCGAGGTCGAGCTGTGACCCGTGTTAAACGCGTCGGTTTCGCTCTCCGCGGTTTTCGGAAATCCGCTCAGACCGCCCTTTGTGCGCAGCGTCGCGAATGCTCCGCGCCGTCCCGTGAGAATTTTGTGGGTGTATGACTGATGTCCCACGTCCCATACAATTCTGTCCGCAGACACGTCAAAAACCTTGTGCAAAGCGAGCGTCAGCTCCACAGTGCCAAGGTTTGAGGACAGATGTCCGCCATGCTTTGAAACGTTGTCGATGAGAAATCCGCGGATTTCCGCAGCAAGCGTCTCAAGCTGCTTTATATTCAGTTTTTTCACGTCCTCCGTGGAGTTAATGCCATCTAACAGTTTCATTCTTTTGTTACCGTCCGCTTATTTGTTCCGTGTGAAAACCGAAATCAGCCGTGCCGTGGTATATACAATCGGGTTGCTGTATTTCATTGCAACGCTTTTGCCCATTGCCTTCCCTCCGACCGTGAGCGACGCGACCGCCGCCGTTGTGAGCAGACTGAGCCAGAAGCCGTTCATGCCCGGATTGATTCTGAGGATATATGCAACAACCGCCGCCGCGGCACTTCCGCTGATGATTCCGCATATGTCGCCGACGACATCGTTGCAGAAGTTTGAAACCTTATCCTTTGCCTTGATGAGACGGATTGCGCAACGCGCATAGCGAACCTTGCTTGCCGCCATGGAATGAAACGGCGGCTCGTCCGCAGTTGTGACCGCAACACCGATTATATCGAATATGATGCCGACAGCAACAATCGCCAGAAGAATGAGAATTGCCGCGGAGATATGTACGCTCTCCATTGCGCCGCTTGACAGCGCATTGAACACGCCCGACAGCGTGAATGTTATGACAATTGTCTTGATGACCCAGCCGACATCAACCTTTTTCTCGTTTGTGGTTTTGAACCTCACCTTTTGTTTTCGGTGACCTGAGCTTTTCAAAAATTTTCAACTCCGAAATCTTTAAAATATGATACGGGGGCAGCATATACAGTAAATTTTGTGTCATAGGTCAGGTCGGATTTCCCGAAGAGTTTCCCTTTCGTTGCCGAATGGGAAGTTTCCTTTTAAAACTCACCGCGCACCGTTGCCGTGGAAAGAATGCGGCGTACTTTCCGCATTCTCTCTGCGCTACCTGATTGCCACTGAGTACACACTTCAATCCTGTATATGCACCGGATTTCTCCGAGAACGGTCTAGGGGATTTCCCCAACGCTCACAATCGTCTCTTAGCCTCTTTTGCAAATAGGGTTTCAAGAGGCGATAACGCACCGTCCGTGGCCGCGGACGGTATGTCTGATCCTCTATTCACCGTATTCACTCAAGGCAGGCTACGCTGTCCACAGCACTATACTTCCGCACCGCAACACAGGTTCCATCCTAATACGTACAGAACGGATAATCCTCCTCCGTCTGCACGGTCATAGGTCTCCGCGGAAAAGGGGTCAACGCCCGCATGCCGTTGCGGATCGCCCCTAAACCTTAACTCCCAGCACACACCCCCGACTGGGCGTCGCAAGCGCGCACAAGGAACTTCATCGATATGCCCTTCGGCGAATTTTTAGGCCCGCCCTGGGAGACGGAGTGAACGACTAGAATACCGTTACCCCAATATAATATAATTATACCCCATTTATCTTTTCGTGTCAACACCAAAAATCACTTTGCCGCTCAGCCGACCGTGCATGAATACGGAGCGAGGGTATATCTGATGAAATACCCCCTGTCATGGCTGCACACGGGACATTTTTCGGGAACCTCCCTGCCGCTGAAAATATATCCGCAGTTGAGGCACATCCAGTCGCATTCAATGTCCGAAACAAAAAGCTTATCCGCCTCAAGCAGCTCCGCAAGCCTTGAAAAGCGGTCGGAATGAACCTTTTCGATTTTTGCGATATTGCGGAAGGCTGCCGCAATCTGCGAAAAACCCTCCTCCTCCGCGGTGTCGGCAAAGCTTTTATACACTGTCTCAAACTCCTCATTTTCGTTGTGCTGTGCGGCACGGAGAAGTGCTGCAACATTTCCCTTCGGGTCGGTCGGATAGCCGCCGTCAATGCGTATGCTGCCGCTCTCCTCTGTTCTCAGAAAATCGCCGAACACCTTTGCATGTGCCTTTTCCTGCTCCGCCGTGAAGTCAAACACGGCATGAACCACAAAAAGCTTTTGGCTTTTTGCCTCAGACGCCGCAAAGGTATAGCGGTTTCTCGCCTGACTCTCCCCTGCAAACGCACGCATGAGATTTATTTTTGTTTCGCTTTTTCCAAATTCAACTGACATTCGTTTTTCCTCCTTGTATGCTTAGGCACACGGGAATCAAACCCGATATGCCTTGTGTTATTTTAAGCCAAAAAACACAAATTTATACCAAAAAGTCTTGATAATCCTTCCAAACGGTGGTATAATAACCTCACGAAACAAAACGAAATCGAAGATTTCTGTGTTTCGGAGAACATTGTATCATAATGCTGCGGCGGCTTTCCGCCGCCTGCGTTGTTACGGTATAATAACCTCACGAAACAAAACCGATTCACAGTTTTCTGTGTTTCGGAGAACATTGTATCGTAATACTGCGGCGACTTTCTGCCGCCTGCGTTGTTACGGTATAATAACCTCACGAAACAAAACCGATTCACAGTTTTCCGTGTTTCGGAAAACATTTTATCGTAGTACTGCGGCGACTTTCTGCCGCCTGCGTTGTTACGGTATAATAACCTCACGAAACAAAACCGATTCACAGTTTTCCGTGTTTCGGAAAACATAAAAAATGACGGAGGTGTCGTTTTATGGATAAAAACAGCGGTTCAAAGAAGCCGACGGTCTGGTTCTGGACGGTGGCTTTCATAATCCTGCTACTCATGAACAGCTTTCTGTTCCCTGCCCTGCTTTCAAACAATGTCCGTGAGGTCAGCTATAACACCTTTCTTGATGAGCTGAACAAAAAGAACATCGACAAGGTTCAGGTTGACGAGAACGAAATATACTTTTCTCTCCGTGACGAAAAAGACACCGCGTCCGATATGCAGCACTTTTTCGGCAGCGGCGATACGGTATATTCCACCGTCCGCATGGAGGACGTGAATCTTGTTGACAGGCTGTACGGCGCAGGTGCGACATTCTCCAAGGTTGCGCCGAAGGAAATCAATCCGTTCGTCAGCCTTCTGGTTTCATATGTTCTGCCGATTCTGATTTTTGTGCTGATATGGCGCATTATGATGAGACAGATGGCAAAATCGGGCATGGGCGGAAACGTCATGTCTTTCGGAAAGTCAAACGCAAAAATATATGTCAAGGCGCAGACGGGCAAGACCTTTGCCGACGTTGCAGGGCAGGAGGAAGCAAAAGAGGCTCTGCGCGAAATTGTCGATTTTCTGCATAATCCGAAAAAATATTCCGAAATCGGCGCAAGCCTCCCCAAGGGTGCGCTTCTCGTCGGACCCCCGGGAACGGGTAAAACACTGCTTGCACAGGCGGTTGCAGGCGAAGCAAGCGTTCCGTTTTTCTCAATCTCGGGTTCGGAATTTGTCGAAATGTTTGTCGGAATGGGTGCGGCAAAGGTGCGCGACCTGTTCAAGCAGGCGAACGAAAAAGCACCGTGCATTGTTTTCATTGATGAGATTGACACAATCGGCAAAAAGCGCGACGGACAGGGCTTTTCGGGCAATGACGAACGCGAGCAGACCTTAAACCAGCTCCTGACCGAGATGGACGGCTTTGACGGCAAGCGCGGCGTTGTCATTCTTGCGGCGACAAACCGCCCCGAAACCCTTGACAAGGCACTCCTCCGTCCGGGTCGCTTTGACAGGCGCATTCCCGTTGAGCTGCCCGACCTCACGGGGCGCGAAGCAATTCTCCGCGTTCATGCAAAAAAGGTTCGCATGGACGGGAACATTGATTTTTTGCAGATTGCAAGAGCAACCTCGGGCGCGTCTGGTGCGGAGCTTGCAAACATCATAAACGAAGGTGCGCTCCGCGCGGTTCGGTGCGGCAGGCAGAGCGTCTCTCAGCAGGATCTGGAGGAGAGCGTTGAGGTTATCCTTGCAGGCTATCAGCGCAAGGGCATGGCTGTGTCGCCCAAGGAAAAGAAGATAATTGCATATCACGAAGTCGGTCACGCACTTGTGGCGGCACTTCAGAAAAACAGTGCACCCGTGCACAAAATCACAATCATTCCGCGAACCTCGGGCGCGCTGGGATATACAATGCAGATTGATGAGGGCGAGCATTTTCTGATGAGCCGTGAGGAAATATTTGAAAAAATCGCCACTCTGACAGGCGGACGCGCTGCTGAAAAGCTGATTTTCAATTCAATCACGACAGGTGCGGCAAACGATATTGAACAGGCAACCCGTCTTGCACGCGCGGCGGTTGCGCGGTATGGCATGAGCGATGAGTTCGGCATGGTTGCGCTGGAGACGGTTGAGAACAAATATCTCGGCGGCGATGCGTCCCTTGCATGTTCGGAGGAAACCGCGGCAAAGGTTGACGAAAGGGTGATCCGCCTTGTTGCCGAAGCATATGCGGCGGCGGAGAAGCTTTTGTCGGAAAATGAGCCAAAGCTTCATTCCATTGCGGAATATCTGCTTGAAAAGGAAACCATAACGGGCGAGGAGTTCATGGCGCAGCTCGGCAGCGCAGAAAATGAGGGATAGGTGAGGAAATGGAAAAGAAAAAAAGGCATATCTGGCGTGAATATAAAACGCAGATTAAAAAGTCAAAGACGACCTTTGCGGTCTATGTCATTCTGCGTGCGCTGGTTGTTGCCGCAATGGTCATATCGTGCATAAGAGGCGACTATGAAAATCTGTTTGTTTGCGGACTTTCGCTGATTCTGTTTCTTGTTCCCGCATTCATCGAGAACAATTTCGGGATTGAGCTGCCGCAGGCACTTGAGGTCATCATTCTGCTGTTCATTTTTGCGGCGGAAATTCTCGGCGAGATGGAAGACTATTACACGCGCTTTGCATACTGGGATTCCATGCTGCACACGATTAACGGTTTTTTGTGCGCGGCGGTCGGCTTTGCGCTGACGGATATTCTGAATCGGAACGAACACATCAAGTTCAAGCTCTCGCCTGCGTTTCTGGCGATTGTGGCGTTCTGCTTTTCAATGACAATCGGCGTTTTGTGGGAGTTTTTTGAATTTTTCTGCGATATTGTTTTCAAGACGGACATGCAGAAGGATTTTGTCATCAGCACCATCTCATCTGCGGCACTGACTCCGCAGGGGGCGGCTCCGATGATAATTGACGGAATCAAAACGGTTGAGGTCAACGGCCGTGAGCTTGGTCTCGGGGGATATCTCGACATCGGGCTTTATGACACCATGAAGGATTTGTTTGTTAACTTCATCGGCGCTGTTGTCTTTTGCTTCATCGGATATTTCTATGTTAAAAACCGAGGCAAGGGCAGATTCGCGACAAATTTCATACCAAAGCTGAGAAAAAATAAAAAATAACACACAAGAGGTGGACAAAAATGAGAAACGAAAAAACAAGGAAAATTGTGATTGCGGCGCTGTTTGCGGCATTGGTGTATGTTGCAACTATGATTATCAAGATACCGACACCGACAAACGGCTACATAAACCTCGGGGACTGCATTGTCCTGCTGGCAGGCTTTTTCCTCGGTCCGATCTGGGGCGGAGTTGCGGCAGGAATCGGCTCGTGCCTTGCGGATTTAATATCGGGCTATATGGTTTATGCACCTGCAACCCTTGTGATCAAGGCTCTTGTTGCCATATCGGCATATGCGGTGTTCCGCGCAATGGGAAAAAGCTTTTTCGGCAGCATAATCGGCGGCATAATCGGCGAGACCGTGATGGTGCTGGGATATTTCGCATTTGAATGGGCAATGCTGATGGCAGGAGGCAGTGCGCCGGGCGCGGCTTCAATCGCAGCGGCAGCCGGAATCCCGATGAACCTGATTCAGGGTGCTGTCGGAATTGTTGTTTCATGCGCACTGTATTTCGGAATTTTCAAAAGACTCGGAAAAGAATTTTGATTTTTACGTGTGCTTGATTTTGCGTGTGAATAAAAAAGGGTGCAGCGGAATGAATTTCATTCCGCTGCACCCTTTTTGGGGATTAAAATTATTATTAGAAGATTGTGAACGGCTGTTCTGACTGATTTTTTTATGCAATAAAAAAATCGGAACGGAGCAAAGTCCATTCCGACACAGCAATGCCAAACTGTTGAAATATTCGCGCCGCAGGCGCAATCGCAAAAAGGTGATAGCAACTGTGAGCCGCCAGAGAGCGCGCTTGCAAGCGAACAGACGAGCCGAGCGTGCCTTTTTGCGAAAGAGGAGGAATGACGGCGCGTGTGACTGATTTTTCTGCAAAGAAAAATCGGAACGGAGCAAAGTCCGTTCCGACACAGCAATGCCAAACTGTTGAAATATTCGCGCCGCAGGCGCAATCGCAAAAAGGTGATAGCAACTGTGAGCCGCCAGAGAGCGCGCTTGCAAGCGAACAGACGAGCCGAGCGTGCCTTTTTGCGAAAGAGGAGGAATGACGGCGCGTGTGACTGATTTTTCTGCAAAGAAAAATCGGAACGGAGCAAAGTCCGTTCCGACACAGCAATGCCAAACTGTTGAAATATTCGCGCCGCAGGCGCAATCGCAAAAAGGTGATAGCGACTGTGAGCCGCCAGAGAGCGCGCTTGCAAGCGAACAGGCGAGCCGAGCGTGCCTTTTTGCGAAAGAGGAGGAACGACGGCGCGTGTGACTGATTTTTCTGCAAAGAAAAATCGGAACGGAGCAAAGTCCGTTCCGACGTGGAGCGGATAACGGGAATCGAACCCGTAACCTCAGCTTGGGAAGCTGATGTTTTACCACTAAACTACACCCGCACATTTTGATTTCTGTTATGTATTATATATCTTTTTTCTCAATCTGTCAAGACAAAAACGCATAAAAAATGAACGGAGAGGCTCTCCGTTCATTTTTATTTTTCACTGTTTCGCAAAGTTATCTCTTCACGATTATCATTGTCTTAACATTTTCGCCCGACATGATGATGAACAGCTCTGACGATCTCTCGCCTGCGGTATACATATCAAGTGCGTCAATCGTTCCCTGATTGTCCGCTGTCGGAACATAAACCTTGTCCGCGTCCATATCAAGTCCGCTGCCTGTCATGTCATAGATATATATCTTCGCATTCGCAAACTTTGAACGCTCAATGCTGTATGTCTCTGATGTGTCGTCCGAATCCGCACCTGTGAGAAGCTTGGTCGAGATTTTCAGATAGTCATCGTCCTTTGTCAGCGCAGAACCCCAGATTGCTCTGTAGGTCGGCGTCGGGTATTCCTTTGTTTCCTTCCATGAATCATTGTCATCGGAATCAATATAAACGTCGCCCTTTTCCGCAACGGTTTTGAGTCCGTCAGCTCTGTCATAAACCTTGACATCGCCGCGGAAATTGTCCGCTGTGCTGAACACAATGTGTTCTTCCTTCAGAGTGTAATAGCCGTCGGTGTCCTTGCCGAGTCTGATTACGTCACCCTCACGAACCTTTGCGAAAGCATCTTCGGTGTCCGTTGAACCCCAGTATGAAACCGCGGTTGAGCCGTTGAAGCCTTCGATTTTATACATTGCAACGCCCTCTGACTCATTGTTTTCCTTGCCGATTGACTTCACAACCACAACCGGCGAGTTTGCCTTGACCTCGGTTGTGTCTCCCATGCCGTGGTATACAACCACAACGCCTGCCGAACCTGCCGCCGTCACATCATAGAGAACAACGTTATAGTTCGTCTCGTTTGAAAGACCGCTCGCAGTTGTTTTTGTGTATTTATTCGTGTCACCTCTGTCGGCAGGTACATTATATACAACCGCATTCTTGATGTTGATTGTCTGTCCGCTGCCCTTCAGCTGCTTGTTTGCAGAATAATACTTCAAAGCCGTGTCGCCGCTGACGCTGTCAAGGAATGTCAGCTTGTCGTTCACAACCTCCTGACCTGCCGAAACAATCGTCGTGTTCTCTCCGTCATTTACCACCGAAACAATCTCATCAAGAACCGTTTCGCCCTTGTTTGTGGTGGTTGTGAACTTGACAACCTGCTGACCCTTTTCTGCATTGGTCACGCTGCCCCAGTCATAGAGCTTGCCTGAAAGTATTGCATTCTCGGAGGTTGCCAGAATGGCATCCTTGAGCTGCTCAAGCGTGTCATATGCCGTGCCGTTCAGCTTGGTCTTTGTGATTGCTTTATACTTCACCTTCTGACCCGACGCGTTGAGAATGTGCAGATAGAGTGTTGCGTCATCAATCTTGCCCTCGTCATATATTGCGTTCATCACATATCCGTACTGCTGATTGCTTGCAACCTCGTTCTTGTCATATCCGATGACATTGCCGTACATGTCGAGATAGAACTTGCCCGTGTCACCCATCTTAGGTTCGTCAAGAACCTTTGTTGAACCTGAAATCTGATTTACCCACGGTGCCTGATCGGAATATTTATATGTTGTTGAACCGATTGTCACGCTCTTGCCTGCGCTTATGCCCTTGACCGTGCCGCTCACCGTCTTGTTTGAAACAACAGCCTCAATCTTGACTCTGCCGCCGTTTGACGTGTTGCTTGACTTCACGCAGACAACGCTGCCCTTTTTAATTGCGGAGAAGCTTGTCTCCTTGCCGTTCTCGTCAAGAATCGTGACGTCGCGGCTGTTGTCTGTCGGGTTGATGACAATCTGATTTCCCTTGTTCGGCAAATCCTTTCTCAGCATATCGTCAACGATTGTATAGCTGGAGCTTGTCACAGCAGTAACGAGATATGCGTCATACTTGTCAATGAAAACTATGTCATATGTTCCGTCGCCCTCGGTGTCAATGAGCTTAATGCTTCCGATTGTCGGGAGACCGTTCTTGCCGTTATCGCCGAAATACTGTGCATATGTGCTTGCCGCAGCATTTGCGCCGTAGAGCTTGCCGCCCAGGATAACCGCGCTGTCGTTTGCAATGCTGATTGTTTTCGCCGATGACGCGGTGTCGTTCTCATAATATGCAATCACCGAGCTTGTGCACTGTGCAGGTTCAATATCCTTTGCGTTGAGAGTCTTTGTTGTGCTGTTCTTCACATTCGCAAGAGTGATTGTCTGTATGTTCGATGTGCCGTCATTGCTGTAGTAGAAGGTTATCTGCATACCCAGCATATCCTTATACTGTGCGGCATTGTCAACCTTATATGTCTTGATTTCGTTGCCCGTGTTTGCATCGTTCGGAGCCTCAATCTGAATTTCATCGTCTCTGAGGTTCACATCGGGAGCCGAAAGGCTTGTCTCGCCGTTTGACGCAATGACGCCGACCTTCTTTGTCAGCTTGAGGTCATTTTCAAGAACCGAGCCTGATGTCTGCTCATTGTTCTCCGCAATTTTAACCTCAAGGCAGTTATAGAGCATTGTTGCAATCATCGCACGGGTTGCCGGAATGCCGACAGAACCGCCCACTTTGTCAAGAATCTTCAGGCTGTTTGCCGTGATGATATATTTTGAATACCACTCCGTGCCCTCCGGACTGTAGTTGGCATAGCCGAGAGAGCAAACAACCATTTTAATTGCCTCTTCATAGAGAACGTTGTTGTTCGGTCTGAATGTTCCGTCCTCATAACCGTTTATGATTCCCATTTCGCGTGCAGTTCTGATGTTTCCTATTGCCCACGAAACGTCCGAGGTCGAAACATCGGGGAACGGCGGATTCTCGAGAGAAGTCGAACCGAGCGAACCGAGACCGCGTGCGCGGAGCAGCATTGCCGTGAATTCCGCACGTGTGACATTGTTGTCAGGCTTAAATGTTCCGTCCTCATAACCGTTTATGACGCCCAGCTTGCTGAGCACCGACACTGCTTCATATACCTGGCTTCCGCTTGTCAGATCGGAAAAGTCCGCCGCAAAAGCAGGCACCATGCTGACAAACGCAAACACTGCAACCAGCAGCATGCTTACAATACGTTTTGAAAGTCTCATTTTTTCATACCTCCGTTTTTTGTGAATTTATTTCATTTAATCATTTTACAAAAGTTATTTTTCCCTCGGCGCACGCATCATGCAGCCGCGTTCGAGCGGTTCTCCGCATCGGATTCTGACAATGCTCTGCGGTCTGTTCGCAATTTCAAGCTCACAGCCGTCCGTGTCCTCCATATATTCAATCCTGAGCTTCACGAATTTGCCGTGCGGTCTCAGAAATTCAACCTCCGAGTCTTTGAAAAAACGGTTTTTCTGAATCACCGAAAGCATTCCCGTTTTCTCATCATAGCCCTCGACAATCCCGAGCAGCTCATATTCGCGTATGTATGAGCTTGTCGCATAGTTCTGCTCCGTGCCGCCCGGTTTTCCGAAATAGAAGCCCGTTGTATAGTCTCTGTGGCTGACCTTGCGCAGCTCCTCCGCCCACACGGGGTCGAAACGGTAGTTCTCAGGGTCGGCAAAATAGCTGTCAATTGCCTCGCGGTATGCCTTGATGACCGTCGCGAGATAGTATTCCGACTTCACGCGCCCCTCGATTTTGAGGCTGTCAAGTCCGCACCCGACAAGTTCGGGTATATGCTCAATCATGCACAAATCCTTTGAATTATATATGAACGTTCCCCTGTCGTTTTCAAACACTGGCATATATTCGCCCTGCCGCGTCTCCTCCATGAGATGATATTTCCATCTGCACGGGTGGGAGCACGCGCCGAGGTTGCTGTCACGCGCGGTCATATAGTTGCTGAGCAGACAGCGTCCCGAATATGAAATACACATTGCGCCGTGCACAAAGGCTTCAAGCTCCAGCCCGGGCGGTGTCCTCCGCCGAATCTCCTCAATCTCGCCGAGAGACATCTCACGTGCGAGAATGACGCGTGCGGCACCCATCTTATGCCACGCTTCCGCACTTTTCCAGTTCACGTTGTTTGCCTGCGTGCTGATATGTATTTCCAGTTCGGGCGCGGTCTCGCGCGTGATTTCAAACATTCCGAGGTCGGACAGAATCACCGCGTCAACACCCGTTTTGACATATTCGCGCAGAAAATCTTCATATTCCGCAATATCCTCATTGTGCGGAATTATGTTTGCGGTCAGATATACTCTCTTTCCCATGCTGTGGGCAATTTTCACGCCCTCCGCCATGTCCGCGGGCGAAAAATTTTCCGCGGCAACCCTCAGCGAGAACTCCTCGCCTCCGACATAAACCGCGTCCGCACCGTAGAGCAGGGCAATTTTCAATTTATTCAGGCTGCCGGCAGGTGCAAGCAGCTCAGGCTTTTTCCTCATTTTTTCTCCTCCGCCGCATTGCCTAATCAGCAATCGGACTCATTCCGTCATATTCCTTGACTGCCGCAGCAATCGCCGCCGCAAGCTTTTCCTGTCCCTCCCAAGAGGTCAGAAATGCCGCGTCCGACTCGTTGTCGATGAACCCCGTTTCAACAAGAACCGCAGGCATAAGCGTATTTTTTATCACAAAGAACCCCGCGGTTTTCACTCCGCGGTCATAAAGCGAGGTTTCCCCCGTTATGTGCTTCTGAATCAGCTTTGCAAGCCTTCCCGAATATCCCGAGTTTTCAAAGCAATATGTCTCCGCACCCATTCCGCCGCCCGTGTTGCAGTGAATTGATATGAACAAATCCGCAAGCGCGTCATGCGCCGCGTCAACCCGAGCACGGAGACTGTCGGACGTTGAAGTGTTCGCAATGCTCGATTCCGCGGTTTTTCTGGTCATTATGACCGTATATCCCATTGCCTCAAGCTTTGCACGGAGCTTGTCCGCAATCTGGAATGTCAGAATTTCCTCACGGATTCCGAGAGCGTCATTTCTCGCGCCCAGATCCTTGCCGTCATAGTTATGCCCTGCATCAATCACAATTGTGCGGACGTCCGAGAAATCCTTTGCGTCATATGCCTTTTCAAGCTCCGACTTTTCCTCCTCGGGTTCTTCCTCCGCCGATATGCTGCCGCTGTATTTAATCATTTTTCCCGAACGGTCGGCGTTATACACCAGCTGCGCAACATTGCCGCGCATGGCGTTCTTTCCGATTGAAATCTCAACCCCCGAGAGGAGATCGAGATTTTTCGCCGCGTCTATATATCCCGAATACCATTTTTCGCCGCCTGCCGCCTTTGCGTCCTTTTCCGCCCCGACCGCGCAGACCGCCATCTTCACGGTTTGCTCAACCGTGACCTTCGCCGCTGGGGCAAATGTGCCGTCTCCCATACCGTTGATGAGACCCATTTCATAGCAGAATGAAATGTATGCCTCGCCCCAGTATCCGCTCGGAATGTCCGAGAACGGAAGCTTTGCGGTTTTGTAGCTGTTCTTGCTGTAGCCCATTGTACGCGCCATCAGTGCGCAGAACTCGGTGCGTGTTATCTCGCGCGACGGAAGAAAGCTGCCGTCCTCATATCCCGCAATCACGCCCTTTTCGGTCAGATAGTTCACGGCGTCATAGTTCCTGTGACCCTCGGGCACATCGGGAAAGTCTGCCGCAAACGCATATATCGGATACAGCGAAAAAAGACAAACCGACATTATCAGAATGTATTGAAATGCTTTTTTCACGTCTGTTACCTCATTTTTAAATTCTTTTCAGTTTCTTCATTATACACCGAAATCAAATTCTTTTCAATAGAAACAAAGAAAAATTTTTTTGAAATATGTAGAAATTATTCAGGGATTATTTCGCAAGATTTACAAAATTTGTTACATTATTATTACCTTTTTGTTACACAGTGAATACATAGTCCGCAGCGGTGCATAAAACACTTGAAAAAAAAGTATTTGTGTGATAGAATAATAACATATGAATTATGCCGTGCAAGCCGCGGCGGAACGGAGGAATTATTTATGCATATTTTGGTTACGGGCGGTGCAGGATATATCGGAAGCCACACCTGCGTTCAGCTTCTGAATGCGGGCTATGAGGTTACGGTTGTTGATAACCTCTGCAACAGCAGTGAGGAGGCTGTCAGACGCGTTGAAAAAATCACGGGCAAAACGGTGAAGTTCTATGAAGAGGATCTTGTGAACAAGGACGCTCTCGACAAAATTTTTGCCGAGAACAGCTTTGACGCAGTCATTCACTTTGCAGGTCTGAAGGCTGTCGGCGAGTCGGTTGAAAAACCCCTCAGCTACTATCACAACAACCTCTACAGCACAATTAACCTCTGCGAGGTTATGGGAAAATACGGCGTGAAGAAGATTGTTTTCAGCTCCTCCGCCACGGTATACGGAAAGCCGCACACCGTTCCCATCACCGAGGATTTTCCGCTTTCATGCACAAATCCGTATGGCAGAACAAAGCTCATGATTGAGGACATTCTCCGTGACCTTGCGGTTGCCGACAGCGAATGGGACGTTGCGCTTCTGCGCTATTTCAACCCGGTCGGCGCACACGAGAGCGGACTCATCGGCGAGGACCCGAAGGGGATTCCGAACAATCTCATGCCGTATATCTCACAGGTTGCAATCGGCAAGCGTCCGTATGTCCATGTTTTCGGCAATGACTATGACACACCCGACGGCACGGGCGTGCGCGACTATATCCACGTTGTTGACCTTGCAGACGGTCACCTCTGCGCACTTGAAAAAATCAAGAATCATGTCGGTGTTGTCACCTATAACCTCGGAACGGGTCACGGCTACAGCGTAATTGACATGATACACGCATTCGGAAAGGCTTGCGGGCATGAGCTGGAATATAAAATTGAGGCGCGCAGACCCGGAGATATTGACGCATGTTATGCAGACCCGAGCAAGGCAAAGGCTGAAATCGGCTTTGAGGCAAAGAAAAATCTTGAAGATATGTGCGCGGATACATGGAGATGGCAGCAGCAGAATCCTGATGGATATAACAAATAAATTTTTTCGGGGGAGTTCCCCCGTATCCCCCCTTTGCGCCGATTATTGGTCATGTGTCGGAATCGCTTTGCTCAAACACAGGATTTTGAGCAGCGCGAACAGGGTTCCCCAAAAGCGGAGCAGACAAGCACAGAGCGATTGTCCGACCGACAAGGGCGTTGCGCAAAATTGCGTGCGCTGCTCCGATGACGCACGCACAGATTAAAGCCGCAGTCAGCGGCTTTGCTGTGCTGAAACGCACGCACATTTTAAGGGAATTGTTTAATTTGTGCGTGCGTTTCACGCCAAAAATCCGTGTTTTTCGCAAAATCCGACATCATGACCAATATAAGGCGCGGTGTAAAAGGCTTTCTTGGCAGACAAAACGCAAAGAGGAAAAAAAGAGCGAAGCGAGCAGGGCTCCCAAAAAGCGAGTAGGGTTCCCAAAAAGCTCTGCTTTTTGGGAAAGAGGGGCAGCCAAGCGCCGAGCGACTGTCCGACCGAACAGGAAGGACGGAGCATAATTGCTTGTGCTGCGACGACATTCGGGCGATTGTAAATCGACCGAACATCCCCCCCTTTTTCAAAGGGGGGCTAGGGTTCCCGAAAAGCGGAGGCATTGCCGACACTTTTTGGGAAAGAGGAGCAGCCAAGCATAGAGCGACTGTCCGACCGAACAGGGAGGACGGAGCATAATTGCTTGTGCTGCGACGAACACTTGCCTTGGGGGGATTAGGGCTCCCGAAAAGCGGAGCTTTTTGGGAAAGAGGAGCGCGCGGACTGAAAGCGACTGCGTGACCGAACAGGTCACGCGGAGCAAAAATGTCCGCACAAGAGCGAGCAACGCGAGCAGGGCTCCCGAAAAGCGGAGGCATTGCCGACACTTTTTGGGAAGAGGAGCAGCCAAGCATAGAGCGACTGTCCGACCGAGCCGGGAGGACGGAGCATAATTGCTTGTGCTGCGACGACGAGGAAGGAATATAATTAATGAACGAATATCAGAAAAACATACGCAATTTTTCAATCATTGCACATATAGACCACGGAAAGTCAACGCTTGCGGACAGGCTTCTCGAAAAGACGGGCGCACTGACCGCACGTGAAATGCAGGCGCAGATTCTCGACAACATGGAGCTTGAACGCGAACGCGGAATCACAATCAAGGCACGCGCCGTCCGCCTTCTTTATAAATCCGAAAGCGGCGAAAAATATGTGCTGAACCTGATTGACACCCCCGGACACGTTGACTTCAACTATGAGGTGTCACGAAGCCTTGCCGCATGCGAGGGCGCGGTGCTGATTGTTGACGCCGCACAGGGAATTGAGGCTCAGACTCTTGCAAACACATATCTTGCGCTTGAACATGATCTGGAGCTTGTTCCCGTCATAAACAAAATTGACCTCCCGAGCGCACAGCCCGAGGTTGTCAAACAGGAAATTGAGGACGTCATCGGCATTGACGCTGAGACCGCACCGCAGATTTCGGCAAAACAGGGTATCAACATTGAAGCCGTGCTTGAAAAAATCGTGGAGCTTGTCCCCCCTCCGTCGGGAGATGAGACCGCACCGCTCAAGGCACTGATTTTTGATTCATATTACGACAGCTATAAGGGCGTCATTGCATATGTCCGCGTCATGGACGGAACTCTCCGCGCAGGCGATACAATCCGCATGATGGCAACCGGCAGCTGCTTTGACGTGGTTGAGGTCGGCTATCTCCACCCGATGGGAATGCTCCCGTCCGACTGCATAAGAGCAGGCGAGGTCGGCTTCATTGCGGCAAGCATAAAGAATGTTCGCGATGTCCGCGTGGGCGACACGGTCACAACCGCAGACGGCGGTGCTGACGCGCCCCTGCCCGGATATAAAGAGGTTAAGCCGATGGTATATTCGGGAATATATCCCGCAGACGGCGCAAGATACAACGACCTCCGCGACGCTCTCGAAAAGCTTCAGCTCAACGATGCCGCACTGCAATTTGAGGCGGAAACCTCAATTGCACTCGGATTCGGCTTTCGCTGCGGTTTTCTCGGTCTTTTGCATATGGAAATCATTCAGGAACGTCTGGAGCGCGAATATAACCTCGACCTTGTCACAACCGCACCGTCGGTTGAATATATCGTGAACAAAACGGACGGCACCCGTCTGACCATATCCAACCCGACAAACCTCCCCGCTCCGCAGGAGATTGACTTCATGGAAGAGCCTGTTGTGAGCGCGTCAATCATGACACCTAAGGAATTTGTCGGCAGTATAATGGATCTTTGCCAGGAACGCCGCGGAACATATATCGACATGACATATCTTGATGAGACACGCGTGACACTGGAATATGAGCTGCCGCTCAACGAAATTATATACGATTTCTTTGACGCGCTCAAATCACGCACGCGCGGCTATGCGTCATTCGACTATGAGCTGAAGGGCTATCAGCGTTCGGAGCTTGTCAAGCTTGACATACTCTTAAACGGCGATCCCGTTGACGCGCTGTCCTTCATTGTTCACAAGGAAAAGGCATATGCACGCGGACGCAGAATTGCCGAAAAGCTGAAGGAATCCATTCCCAGACAGCTGTTTGAGATTCCGATTCAGGCGGCAATCGGGAGCAAGATAATTGCGCGCGAAACCGTCCGTGCAATGCGCAAGGACGTTCTTGCAAAGTGCTACGGCGGCGACATCACGCGAAAGAAAAAGCTGCTTGAAAAGCAAAAAGAGGGTAAAAAGAGAATGCGTCAGGTCGGCTCGGTTGAAGTGCCGCAGGAAGCATTCATGTCGGTTCTCAAGCTTGATTAGGAAAGGATTTTCGGTTAGGAATCATGAAAAAAACGGGGATTTATGTTCACATTCCGTTCTGCAAAAGCAAGTGCGGATACTGCGATTTCAATTCATATGCAGGGTTGGAGAGCATGATTGCCCCGTATTTTTCTGCTCTCAGCGAGGAAATCCGCAACTGCGTCGAAAAGTGCGAAATCTGTGCCGACACGGTTTATATCGGCGGCGGAACGCCAACCTGCGTTGACACGGATTATCTTTGCGGTCTAATGAAAAATATTTTTTCTTCTTATAAGATATGTGACGGCAGTGAAATAACCGCCGAATGCAACCCCAAAACCGCAGATGAAGAAAAGCTGCGCACTATGCGCAGGTCGGGCATAAACAGGCTGAGCATCGGGCTTCAGTCAACCGATGACGCCATGCTGCGGATGCTCGGGCGGATTCACACCTTTTCGGATTTTCTTGAATGTTTCCGCAGCGCAAGGCGCGCAGGGTTTGAGAATATTTCGCTCGACCTCATGTATGGGCTTCCGAACCAAACAGCCGATGGCTGGCGTGAGACGCTTTTGCGTGCGGCAGAGCTTGGCGCGGAGCATATTTCATGCTATGCGCTGAAGCTGGAGGACGGGACGCCGCTTGCGGCGGCAAATCCGCCCGTTCCCGATGATGACACTGTTGCGGATATGTATGATATGTGCTGTGAGATTCTGGCACAATTCGGATATGAAAGATATGAGATTTCAAATTTTGCAAAGGTCGGCGCACAGTCGCGGCACAACCTGAAATATTGGCGATGTGATGATTTTCTCGGTCTGGGAGCAGGCGCGTTTTCCTGCATGAATGGTGTGCGTTTTTCAAATGAGCCGTGCGTGGGTGAATATATTAAATTGATTCAAAACCGCGGAAGTGCGGTTCGGCAGCGGTCGGAGCTGACTCCGTTTGACCTGATGAGCGAGTTTGTCTTTTTGGGGCTGAGGTGCGCGGACGGGATTTCGCGCCGGGAGTTCAGCCGCCGTTTCGGACGTGATTTATCGGAAGTGTTCGGAAAACAGATTATAAAATATGAAACAGGCGGATTTTTGATTTCAGAGGGAGATCGGCTTCGGTTTTCGGATAAAGCCTTTTTTGTCAGCAATGCAATTTTAGCGGACTTCACATAAAAAATGGGTTGCGGGGGAGTTTCCCCTGCGACCCCTCTTTTTATGCCTCCACACCTTTTTATGGAAAACAATGTTTTTCAAACCATTTTTTTGTGGAGATTTCCCACGCCCTTTTTACGAGGCGGTGCCTCCAAGCCTCTTTTTATGGGGGCGCAGCCCCCAAACCCCCTGCGCGCCGTCATTAGTCATGTGTCGGAATCGCTTTGCTCGAACACCGAATTTTACGAGCAGCGCGAGTAGGGCTCCCAAAAAGCGGAGGCGTTGCCGACGCTTTTTGGGAAAGAGGAGCAGCCAAGCTCAAAGTGATGTCCGACCGACAAGGGAGGACTGAACATAATTGCTTGCGCTGCTCCGACGCCGCACAGATTAAAGCCGCAATCAGCGGCTTTGCTGTGCTGAAACGCACGCACATTTTAACGAAATTGATTGATTTGTGCGTGCGTTTCACGTCAAAAATCCATGTTTCTCGCAAAATCCGACATCATAACCAATAACAAGGCGCGTTTTCTCAAATTTTTCCAATTTGTCTCTTGATTTTTTTCTCATTATGTGTTAAAATAGTTTTGCGACATAAACAATATTTTTTTCATGTAAGTATAGGATTTTGCCTATGGCAAAAACGTATACTCTATTTTCTTATACTTGCATGAAGTAAAGAGGTTTGTGTCGCAACAATCGGAGTTATGCGTTTTTCGGTGCGTAGCTCAATGCTGCGCACTTTTTTTATTGCGCGGCAAGATAAAAAATTACCAATAAAGGAGATATGAAAAATGGCAACAACAGGAAAACGTGTCGCGGCATATTATAAAGATATGTATTTGAGTTTATTTAATGATGTCACTGACGCAATTGGAGAAATTGAAGATGCTGAAGAAAACGAAAAGGTTGAAAGAGCAAAAGAAATTTTAATCCGTGCACAACAGAAATGTGAGGAAATTATCATTTCCAAGGGAAAAGAAAAAGCTGAATATGAAACGGAATAACAACAGAGAAAACCATAAACACCGCGCCTTGCAAAAGGCTTGATGTCGGATTTTGCGCGGAACATGAATTTTTAACGTGAAACGCACGCACAAATCAATCAGTTTCATTGAAATGTGCGTGCGTTTCAGCACAGCAAAGCCGATGATTTCGGCTTTAATCTGTGCGGCATTAAAAATTCTTTGTTCGAGCAGTTAATCCGACACAAGCCTGACAGCGGCGCGCAGGGGGAATGGGGGCGATGCCCCCATAAAAAGAGGTTGAGAGGCAATGCCTCGTAAAAAGGGCGTGGGAAATCTCCCGCTAAAAATGGGTTTGGGAAATCCTTCACATAAAGAAGAAAGCTTTT
>CAKSIW010000032.1 GCA_934463175.1 uncultured Clostridia bacterium
AATGAGGTTCATTCCGCAAAAGAATACGGGCGGTGTCAAGTCCGCAAAGCTTGAGGTTGACCTTCGCGGAATGCTGCTTGAAGAGGCTTTGATGGAGGCGGATATGTTCCTTGACCGTTCGGTTATGGCGGGACTTTCGACAGTTACGATAATTCACGGAAAGGGAACGGGGGTTCTCAGAAACGGGATACAGGATATGCTCAGGCGGCATCCGCACGTTAAAAGCTTCAGAGCCGGAAAATACGGCGAGGGCGAAAACGGCGTTACGGTTGTTGAACTGAAAAACTCATAGAGATTTGCATGGATATGCAGAGGAGGTGCGTATTATTGCCGAGCTTTACCAAGAATGCGATTAAAAGCTCTTTCATGAAGCTGCTTAACTCAACCCCTTTTGATAATATAACGGTGAAAAATATAGTGGACGACTGCGGAATAAACAGAAACACATTTTACTATAATTTTGATGACATTTATGCGTTGGTTGATGAAATTCTCCGTGACGAGAGCGGGAAAATTGCGGAAGAACACATGCCGCACAAGTCGTGGAATGACGCGCTTTTGCAGGCGGCGGATTTTGCGCTGAAAAACAAACGGGCGGTGTTCAACCTATATAATTCATCAAAGCGTGTTCAGCTTGAAAAGTATTTGCAGAACGTGATTACCCGTGCGGTCGGTGATTTTGTCCGCGAGGAGGCAAGCGGGGAGAATATCTGTGAAAGTGACATATGCTTTGTTGCGGATTTCTACAGCGGCGCACTTCTGGGACTCATAAACCGCTGGCTGGACAGCGGAATGCAGGGAGATATTGAAGCTATTATAGGTAAAACGGGATTGCTTTTTGACGGAAACATAAAGCAGGCTTTGAAAATTATTTCACAGGCGGACTGAAGTCAGACATTTCTGCGGATTTGTCTGATTTTCAGTCATTTGCTGTCATATGCATAAAATTTATGCATGAGTCTTTTTTTAACCGTTGATTTTTTTGAAAAAACGGATAAAATAAGTTATATACGTAATGCAGGAAAGGAAAGAACGATATGGATAAGGGTTTCAAAAGAACATACACGGCAGCGGCGGTTCTGTTCATAGTATGCGGTGTTTTCATGCTTCTGCGTCCGCTCGTGTTTGCATATGCGCTCTGCTATATTGTCGGCGGTGTTTGCATTGTTCACGGTATTATGCGTCTTGTCGGGTATTTTTCAAAGGATTTATACAGAATTGCCTTTCAGTTTGATCTCGCTCTCGGGGTCGCGTCAATACTTCTCGGAATTGTCATTGTGTTTAATTCCGAGGGCTTCATGACACTGATTCCCGTTTTGATAGGGATATTCACCCTGTTGTCGGGTGCGCTTAAAATTCAGTCTGCCATTGACGCAAAAAGATTCGGACTTTCAAAGTGGTGGATAATTCTTGTGATGTCCGCGGCGGCAATGGCTCTGGGCATTTTCCTGATCGTCTGTCCGTTTGAAAGCATAGCGGCAATGGTGTGGGCACTGGGAGTGACCCTGATTCTTGACGGAATACAGAATTTGTCGATTTTGTTTTATGCGGTAAAATATAAAAACAAATAGCCGGAAACAAGCAGTCTGTCTTTCAAAAAACGCAAGACGGACTGCCGGATTCGGGCAAAACATCGGAAAGGTTTGATAATGTGTCACAGAAAAACAACGACAGCTCATTTTTAGCAAAGGCGGCAACGTTTATCGTTGACAAACGCAACATATTGCTTTTGCTTTATGCTGCGGCTTTTGTTTTTTCTCTTTTTTCACAGAACTGGATCAGCGTTTGCAATGATTTGACGGCGTATCTCCCGTCCGATACCGAAACCCGAAGGGGTCTCGATATTATGGACGAGGAGTTTGTTACGCTTGCAACCGACCGCGTCATGGTGAGCAACGTTACATATCCTGAAGCGGAGGATTTAAGCAAAAAGATTGAGGCACTCAAACAGGTTGAAATGGTGGATTTTGATGACACCGAGGAGCATTATAAGGAAGGCTGCGCTCTTTATGACGTGACAATGACGGGCGAGGCAGGCGACAAATCCGTTAAGGAAGGATATGACGCAATCCGTGAGCTGCTCGGAGGCTATGATTCATATATTCAGGAAAGCGATGTTGATTCATCGGCATCACTTGCGGACGAAATGACGCTGATTCTTGCAATTGCGGCGGTGATTATCGTTGCCGTGCTGACGCTGACTTCACAGACGTATATGGAGGTTCCCGTTCTTCTGATTACCTTTGTGGTCGGAATTGTGCTGAACAAGGGAACAAATTTTGTGTTTGATGAGATTTCGTTTGTGTCGAACTCGGTGACTGCGGTGCTGCAGCTGGCACTGTCAATCGACTATGCAATCATTATGATTCACCACTACAGCGAGGAACGCGAGACACATGACCAGAGGCAGGCGGTTATCATGGCACTGTCAAGATCCATTGTTGAAATATCGTCAAGCTCGCTGACCACGGTTTCGGGTCTCATGGCTCTCATGTTCATGCAGTTCAGAATCGGTTTTGATATGGGCATGTGTCTCATAAAGTCAATCATATTCAGCTTGCTCTGCGTGTTCACGCTGATGCCGTGTCTGCTGATGATTTTCGGAAAATATATTGATAAAACACATCACAAAAAGCTTTTGCCCGACATCTCCAAGTTCGGAAATGTTGTGTATAAGCTGAGAATGATTGTTCCGCCGATTTTTGCGGTTGTGCTTGTTGTGGGATATTTTCTCTCGTCAAACTGTCTTTATACCTATAATGCAAATTCATCGGAAACAAGCCGAAAGAGCGAAAATCAGATTGCAAAGGAAATGATTGAGGAATATTTCGGTTCAAGAAACCTTGCGGCTCTTGTGTTCCCGACGGGAGATTATGACAAGGAAAAGCGGCTGATTGCGGAGCTTGAACAGCATGAAGAGGTTGACTCAATCACAGCTCTGTCCAGCGTTGAGGCAAAGGACGGTTATGTGCTGACCGACAAGCTCACTCCGAGACAGTTTTCGGAACTGATGGACGTTGACATAAAAACTTCAAAGCTGCTTTATTCAATCTATGCGGCAGACAATGAGGACTACAGCAAGCTGATTACAAATCTGAACGACTTCAAGGTTCCGATTATCGATATGTTTATGTTTGTCTATGATTTGAAGGAGGACGGATATGTTCATTTTGATGATGAGTTGAATGAAGATCTTGATGATATGTATCATCAGCTCATGACTGCGAAGAAACAGCTCAGCGGCGAAAAATATTCGCGAATGCTTGTATATCTCAATCTGCCGATGGAGAGCGATGAAACCTTTGCGTTCATTGATACGGTGCATTCGATAACGGCAAAGTATTATGACAAGTCATTCTTTGTCGGAGATTCAACAAGCTGCAAGGATCTTGCGGATTCGTTTGCAACCGATAATGTGGTTGTGTCGCTCTTGTCTGTGCTGTTCGTCATCATCATACTGTTTTTCACGTTCAAGAACGCGGGGCTTCCCGCACTGCTGATTCTTGTCATACAGGGCAGTGTGTGGCTGAACTTCGGAATGACATATATCCGCGGAACGAATATGTTCTTCCTGAGTTATTTGATAGTAAGCTCAATTCAGATGGGTGCAAACATTGACTATGCAATTGTAATTTCAAACAGATATATGGAACTGAAGCAGAGTATGAGCATCAGAAAGGCAATGAGCGGTGCGCTGAATTTTGCATTTCCGACAGTGCTCACCTCGGGAAGCATACTTGCGGCGGCAGGATTCTTAATCAGCAAGCTTTCGACTGAGCCGTCGATTGTTTCAATCGGAACAACGCTTTGCCGCGGAACGCTGATTTCAATGTTTCTTGTTATGTGCGTGCTGCCTGAAATTCTGCTTCTCGGCGACATCATTGTTGAAAAATCCGGTGTGAACATTAAGGTTCCGGAAATTGTCAGAAAGGAAACCGGGCGTTTCTATCTGAACGGGCGTGTCAGAGGTCACATTGACGGCTTTGTTGATGCGGAGATTCACGGTCTTGTCCGCGGTGATATGGACGCGATTGTGAATATTGACAATATATCAAAGGATACGGAGGTGCCAAGCGATGAGAATGAAGAATAGGATTTCGGCAATGCTGCTTGCGGTCGTCTTTGCGGCTTCAATATGCCTTCCTTCGCTCATGGCTTTTGCCGATGACAGCGTGATTACAATTGAAAGCGGAGAACAGCTTGCGGCTTTTGCGAAAAAGTGTAAGTCTGATTCGTGGTCGAGGGGGAAAACGGTGAGACTTGAGGCGGATATTGATATATCCGACACGGATTTTTCCTGCATACCGACCTTCGGAGGTACGTTTCTCGGAAACGGGCATACGATTTCGGGCTTGAATATAAAATCAAAAGGGTCAAACCTCGGTCTTTTCAGATATATTCAAAACGGTGCTGTGGTTGACGGCTTGCATGTGAAAGGAAATGCAGCACCGGAGGGCAGCAGAAAGAACATCGGCGGAATTGTCGGCGAGAACAGCGGAACGGTTGTGAATTGCTCATTCAGCGGAAATGTTTCGGGAGACGCAAACATCGGCGGAATATGCGGCTATATCACAGAAAGCGGAAAGGTCTCCGGCTGTGAATTTGACGGCATTCTTGCGGGCAAGAGTTATTCGGGCGGAATTGCGGGTCAGAACTTCGGCTTGATTGAGAATTGCAGTAATTCGGGAAGCATAAACACAAGAGACAGTGAGGAGAAGAAAACAATACAGGATATTGACCTTGATGTCTCAAACATCAGAACAACCGAAAATATTGACGCGGCAACCGATACGGGCGGAATCTGCGGATATTCAAAGGGCAGAATCATCGGCTGCGAGAACCGCGGCGATGTCGGTTACAGGTCTGTCGGATATAACACGGGCGGAATCTGCGGACGTCAGGCAGGGTTCATCTCAAACTGCACGAACCGCGGCACGGTGAACGGCAGAAAAGATGTCGGCGGTATTGTGGGTCAGGCAGAGCCGTACATACTGCTTGAATACACAGAGGACGCCTTGCAGCAGATTAATGATGTGTTTGCAAGAATACGGGATATTATGAAAAACAATGTGCTGGTGTCGGACGATGACCTCTGGGACAGCCTTGACAGATTGGATACGGGTACAAACGGTGTCACGGATACGACACAGGGTATTTCGGATAATGCGGAGAAATATGCGGACAGTCTGGCAGACAGCGTGAATGACGCGTCGGAGCGTCTGCACAAGGCTCTTGATGACTCAACGGAGGCACTGGACAGCATGGCGTCGGGTGCGGATAAGATTTCGGAAGGAACCGAGGCTCTGCGCGAGAGCTGTGATTATCTCAAGCACGCGATTGATGTGATTGAAAACGCGGGTGACAATCTTGACAGTGCATTGTCAATGCTGCAAAAGTCAACAAGACGTCTTTCACAGGCGTTTGATGAGCTTGAGGATTGTGCGGCGTCACTGGAGGACGGCACGGAAAAGCTGATTGCGGCATTGAAGGAGCTGTCAAAGGCTATTGATGACAAAAACAACATAACAGGAAAATCAAAGGACGTTTGGAACAGCCTTATCGTGGTTCAGGAGGCACTGTACGGTATCGGAGGCGCGGCAGATGACATTGCGGATGCTGCCGACAGCCTGGTGAAGGGCGGATATGCAGACCCGGCGGATATAAGCGGAACGATAGACTCACTCAGAGAGCTTGCAGCGGCATACCGTGCAATTGCAAAGGCACTTTCGGCGGTGGGCGATGCTTGCCTGACAATTGCGGAGAGCTTCGACATATATTCGCTTAAATCTGCTATGTCGATGTTTGGAAAGGGTATGGATTATCTGTCAAAGGCAATTGGTTCAATGCGCTGGACGATTGATGATTTGAGAGAGCCGAGTGACGGCTCGGACGGTCTTGCTGACAGCATACGCAAGGCAACGGAGAAAATGCAGGACGGCTTGAAAAGCTTTGAGGGCGGAATGGATGATATTTCACTGGCGGTGAGACGGTTTTCGGATATTGCCGAGGAGATGAATGCCGGCGGAGTGATTAAAATTCCCGTTGCATCCGAGGTGTTCGGAAGCAGTTTTGACGACTTTTTTGACGCAGTCAGAGGAGTTCAGGACGAGCTTTCGGAACTTAAATCAATTCTGAGAAAGAAAAAGAACAAGCTTTCCGATGATATAGACGATTTGAGTGATGAGCTGTCGCGCGCATCGGATATTATGTCGGACGCATATGACGATCACATTAAGGCAGACGATGACGGGTTTGTTGAGGATATTTCAGACACCGCATATTCGGGAGATGTGCGCGGCAGAATTGAGGAATCTCAGAATCTCGGCACTGTTGACGGGGATATAAACGTGGGCGGTGTTGTCGGTTCAATGGCAGTTGAATATGACTTCGACCCCGAGGACGATGTGAAAAACAGCGGCGAGAAGTCGCTGAAGTTCACCTATAAAACAAAGTGTGTTGTCAGACGATGCAGAAATGACAGTCCGATCACCTCAAAGAAGGATTATTGCGGAGGCGTTGTCGGCAGAATGGATTTGGGCAGCGTGCTTTCATGCGAAAACTACGGAGACATAAAAAGCGATGACGGAAACTATATCGGCGGAATTGCAGGAATGTCGGACACGGTGATCAGAAATTCCGCTTCAAAGTGCGGCTTGTCGGGAGTTGACTATGTCGGCGGCATTGTCGGGCAGGGGTCAACCGTTTCAAATTGCTATGCATTGGTGAGTGTTTTTGATTTCGGCGAATGCGCCGGAAGCGTTGCAGGCAGTCTTGACAAGGAAGAATCATTGAAAAACTTCTTTGTGAGTGACACCCTCGGCGGTGTTGATGATGTGAGCTATGACGGAATTGCTGCGGAAACCGATGTTGACAGCTTTGTCGGATTTGTCAAGTCGGGCTTTGACACAGATGTCACATTCACATTGACGTTTGTATGCGATGATAAGGAAATTGCAAGGGTGCCGTTCACATATCGGGAGTCGATACCTGATGGCAGAATACCAAAGGTTCCGAACAAAAAGGGATATTACGGGAAATGGAGTCAGTATGACTTCAGCGATGCAAGATATGACGCGACAATAACTGCTGAATATTTCAGAAGTGTTGAACTGCTTGAATCGTCAGTAAAGCGCGAGAACGGAAAAGCGGTTGTGCTGGTTTGCGGTGCATTTTCAGATGAGGCTGCCGTGACGGCTGTGCCGAATAAAACCTATCCCGCGGCGTTAAACGGGAAAAAGGTCTATGACAGCTATGCCGTTGAAATCAGCAGCGCGTATAACGAAAAATATAAAATCCGTTACCTTCCGATGGAAAAGAAAAAAAGCAGCATATATGTCAAGTGCGGTGACAAGGTTCAAAAGGTTAATGTGAAAAGCTTTGGAAGCTATTTTGAATTTGAGACAGGCGACAGCAGCTTCACAATATATGAGGTTAAAAAGAGTAATGCTCCGATTGTGATTTTGTGCTTTGTCGGTGCGGCATGCGTGCTGATTGTTGTGAGAAGGATAATCAGAAAAAAGAAAGCAAAACGGCTCGCAGAAAAAGAAGAATAAGAAACGGTGAAAAGTCAGCCGCAGAGCCGCGGCGTTAATCAGGAAATGAAAATTCCGCAGGATCAGAAAAAGTCCTGCGGAATTTTTTTGTGCAAACCGATATAGTTTGCGAAATAAATTTGCTGAAAAAAACGTATTGACAAATGTAGCTGACCATGTTATACTGACTATAGTAGCTACGAGTGTAATTACACTTAACAAAAATTCTGTGAGTCACGAGGAGGCATTTGATATGTCAAATGTAAAACACACAATCACCGATTCGGAATACAGTATCATGAAAATTCTGTGGAACTCGGAAAAGAAAATGACTGTGTCTGATGTGATGGGAGTTCTTGACGGAAACGACTGGACACCGTCCACGGTTTCAACCTTTTTGCAGAGACTGTTAAAAAAGAATGTAATATCATGCGAGAAAAAGGGAAACACAAATTTATATTACCCGATTCTGAAGCAGAATGATTATGATATGTCCGAGACGGAGAGCTTTTTGTCAAAGATATATAAAGGCTCGGTTAAAAATCTTGTTGCGGCACTCTATGAGAACAAGAAGCTTTCCAAAGAGGATATGTCGGAGCTTAAAAGTATGTTTGATTTGGAGTGATAGCTTTGTATGATGTTTTTAAAACGGTGCTTATTTTAAGTCTGTTCGGCTTTGGAATAACGGCATTACTGCTGCTCTTAAAGCCAATTACAGCAAAGAGACTGCCGGCAAGGTGGCAATACTGCGTGTGGGTTGTTGTGCTGATTTCCATGATTCTGCCGATCTACAAGCTGATTCCGAAAAAGGAGGCGCAAAAGCTTTCAATAGCATCGCAAAATCAGACAGTGCAGACCGTGCCGCAGATGCAGGAAGGAAATAAGCCCGATACGGTTATAAACTATGGACCGCCGATTGAATACCGTGAGGTTAAGCTTTCGCCCAAAATTCAAATACGGCTTTTTGACCTTATCGCGTATATATGGGCTTTTGGAGTCCTCATATTTTTGCTTGCCGTCATAATAAGCTATTTTAGGTTTTTGTACCGTATGAGCAAAAATGCAGTTAAAATTTCCGGCAACAAGATATTTTCGGAGGTAAAAGGAGACCTTAAAATTAAAAGGCAAATCAGGTTGAAGGCATTGACGGATATAGGCTCGCCTATGCTTGCAGGGGTATTGCTTCCGACAGTATATATTCCATGCCGCAGCATTCCCGACGATAATATGCGCATGGTGCTTTTGCATGAGCTGACGCATTATAAGCGCAAGGATTTGCTAGTGAAGTGGTTTGCGGTTTTGGTGAATGCTGTTCACTGGTTCAATCCGCTGTGCTATCTTGCCTGTGCTGCTTTGAGTGAAGCATGTGAGGTATCGTGCGATATGTCGGTGACAAAAAATATGTCTGATGATGAACAAAAGCTGTATATGCAGACTATTCTTAATTTAGCAGATGAAAGGAGCTAAACAATGCTTGAAAATTTATACACAACAAAAATGAGCACAAACAAAAAGACATTGCAGAACAGATTTACAAAAATTCGTTCAAAAAGCGGACGGATTTCAAAGATTATGGCGGCGGTGATGTCCTGTGCGGTTGCCGCGGCAATGCTTGGCGCAACCGTTGTTATGGCTGCCTTTGATGGCTTTGAAAGCTACAATATAAGGGTATACTGTAACAATGAAATTGTAGAGCTTAAAAACAAACCGCTGTTCTATGAGAACAGTGTGTATGTTCCGCTGAGAGAAATGATGAATAATATCGGCTTGGAGACCGATAAAACCGAATGGAATTACGGAAAAATAACTGTTTATATCAATAATGAGTACTACAAAATGGGCATAGGGGATAATTCGATAACCTGTGGGGCTATTGGAACGGACGCGCAGGAGGCACAAGCTGCTCTTGAATATAATTCGCCGATGCTGATGAACGGGGTAACATATATACCGTTTGAATATTTTGATTATTTACTGAACAGAAATGAAACAGTTTACGATTTACGCTATACATTCGGCGATATTGACAGCAGTATGCCATACATGGATAATGCGGAGAGAATGAGATATTATGACATTTGCTATCTGCAATATAATGTCGGCAACGGTCATTTTCCGTGGCGGTTGGACACACAGCAGGTGATAAAATCTTTTTTTGCAAACCGGGGAATGGAAGACGGTGAGATAACGGCTCTTGACAGTGACGGCGTAAATTGCAGCGCGGTATATACCGTTGATGAAAAAGTATATACTGTTAAGCTTTTCAAACCCATACAGGCTGATGAAAACGGTATATGGATTGTGAAAGAATACTATAATGCCAATCAGCCTTTCACAAAGGACGAAATAAATTCAGCAAAAGCCGTTGTTGAGAAATACTTTAATTCAATAATTGCGCACGACAGAGAGGCGGTTATATCAACTCTTTCGGCAGAGCAAAACATTCCGAATGCGGTTTTCTGGCAGGACGAAAAAATTGAGCTGAATGGCGTTGAACTTGATTTAACCGATGAAATGAAAAACCAATACTTAACAGCAGGACGCGGTCAGACGAACGGTGCTGCTCCGGAAAATGTAATTGTATTTAAGGCTGATTTCACCGTTTCGTATAACGAAAATGAAAGGAGTGCATTTAGTGCCGGCAGACACATGGACTATGTTTTGATTTTGATTCGTGACAGTGCAAACGGAAATTGGCTTATTGATGATATGGGCTATTAAGCAGTTCGGAGGTAAATCGTATATGTTAGAAAACATTTATACAACGAAAATGAGTGCAAATAAAAAGACACTGCAAAGCAGGTTTTCAAAAATCCGTTCAAAAAGCGGACGATTTTCAAAAATTATGGCGGCGGTGATGTCATGCGCGGTTGCCGCGGCAATGCTCGGCGCAACCATAGTTATGGCGGCGGTCGGTTCGGACGGCTTGGAGCATTTCACAAAAAACGAGATTTATTTTCTCGGCAGCATGAGCTTTACGGCAAATACTGTCGGAAAAAATGTTCCTGATTGGGTAAATGACGTTGCCGAAGATGACGGAAATATATCCGTAACAATAAGGAATTATCAAATGCGTCATATGATAGAGGGTTACATTTCGCTGTTTACAACAATAGAATTATCCGGTGCGAACGGAACAACACGACTTGTTTCGGTCAGTGGCGGCAAAATAAACACCGCAGCAGCCGTTGACAGTAACGGTACTGTCATAAGAGGAGGGGCAACTTCAAGCTTCAACTATCCGTATGTAAGCGCTTATCGTTTTATAGAAGCGGCTGAAAGCGGCGGACTTTTGGAATATGCAAAACCGTTAGTCGAAAACGGTATGCTTGACAGTGAAAGCGGAAAAAGAAAATGTGTTCGTGTTGAATTTGGCATAGATGACGAAAAAAACATACGCGGCATACGCCTTAAATTTTGTTTAACCGATGAAATTAACCCTTATGATATATCGAAAAATGATCATTTTGATGTGATTGATGCATCGACAGACAGTTTACACATGATTGGCACTGTCAGCGACAAAGCCGAAGATTTCTTTAACTGCGGTTGGTGCATGTATTTTACGGATTTTGAACGTGATTACAAAAACATAGAAAACAGCGCGGTTAAAATATGCGTGGAAAAAGCCGCTCCGAAAGAAATTATAATTGATACGGATATTAATTTAGAGAATGCCGAACACATTAACGTAACAGTTTTAGACAATCAAAATAATGCTGTAGCCACACAGGAAGAACCGGCAGTGTTAAACAGACACACAATTACAAGAAAATATATGCTTGCTGACGAAAAAACTACGTTTAACGTCAATGAAAAATACAGAGTATGCATAGGAATACTTGATAAGGACAACAATTTAATTTACCGCTGGCAGGAGTATGTAACGATTCAATAAGAGGAGGCTTTGAAAGATGAAAAAAATAATATTCAGTCTGCTGTGTGTCATGATGTTGAGTGCTGCGGTTACATTTGCGGCAGAACCCGAAACGGTCGGCGGAACAATCACGCTGACACAGTTTTTGGGCGCAAGCCGTGAAAATGTCAAAAGCGTGTCAATAACAATTAATGCTAAAACAGCTTATGTTGATAAAAACGCTTTTTATGATATAAGCGACAGCCTTATGCTTACCTCGGCTTTTGAGCCTGAGCTGATAACACCGGAGGGAATGTATATAACAGCCGAAAAAACAGACGGAAGCTTTTTATACGCGTTCATAGGGCAAAGCGGCGGTGTTGACCGTTACAGTGCTTTGATGAGCAGAGAGCCGTATGCGCTATACACGGCAGAGGATCCGTCAGCTTTTATGCCGCTGATTAACAGCAGTAACGAAACGGATTTCAATGATATTAAAAATCACTGGGCAAAAGATACGATTGAAAAATGGAAAGACAGGGGGGTTATATCAGGCTATCCGGACGGAACTTTCAGACCCGACAACCCCGTAACCCGTGCCGAGCTTGCGAAAATACTCACATTGGCATTTGACCTGCAAGACAAAGGCACACTTGCCTATGGCGATGTTGAGACGGAGAATTGGTATTATCCGTATTTGAAGTGCTGTGCTGAATATATTCCCGTTTATCCGCTTCCTGTGTCCTACGAAACCAATATCCCATATCAGGAAGTGAACATAATAATAGGCTTAAACTATTTTTTGCCTGAAGCCGCAGCTATGCGTATGCATGTTGCAGAAGCGTTGGTTGAGGTCAAGACAGATAAAAGACCGAGCTTCCGTCAATACAGGATATACAAGCGGAGGTGACGGCGGCGTTCAAAGATGATGATTATGAAAATCTTTACGCAATGCACGGCACAATTCCCGAAAATGCAAAAAGAATGCTTGAATACACCTACCTTGCAAACAAGCTTGGCGTTATGCAAGGTGATGATGACGGATATTTCCGTCCGTATGACAGCGTGACAAGAGCGGAGCTTATCACTATGATTGACAGAGTGATTCCAACAGCAGATTAGGTTATATGATATAAAAAATACCCGTCCGATGAGGACGGGTATTTTTTTAAGCTCAGCACTCTTTTGCTTTTGCTTTATAGATTTCATATCTTTCCATAAGGTCTTTTTCAGCCTTGTCGAACAGCTGAACTGCAACCTCGGGATATGCCTTTTTGAGCATAAGGTAACGGTTTTCACCTTCCATAAACTCTCTGACTGTGCCTGTCGGCTCTTTTGAATCGAGAGTGAACGGATTCTTGCCTTCAGCCTTGAGCTGCGGATTGAATCTCCACAGGTGCCAGTAGCCTGTTGTAACCGCTTTCTTCTCCTCTGCAATTGTGTTTGCCATACCAACCTTAATGCCGTGGTTGATACACGGAGCATAAGCAATTATCAGTGACGGACCCGGATATGCTTCAGCTTCCTTAATTGCCTTCAGAGCCTGATTCATGTCAGCGCCGAGAGCTATCTGTGCAACATATACATAGCCGTAGGTTGTTGCAATCATGCCGAGATCCTTCTTCTTGGTTCTCTTACCTGCCGCAGCGAATTTTGCAACAGCAGCTGTCGGAGTTGCCTTTGAAGACTGACCGCCTGTGTTTGAATATACCTCGGTGTCAACAACAAAGATGTTGATGTCCTCGCCTGACGCAATAACGTGGTCAAGACCGCCGTAACCGATGTCATATGCCCAGCCGTCGCCGCCGAATACCCACTGAGATCTCTTGATGAGGAAGTCTGTGCGTTCAGCGATTTCGCGGATTGCAGGGTTGCTCATGTCAGCACTGCCAATCAATGCCTGAATGTCTTTTGCAGCAGCCTTTGAAGCTTCTGCGTTGTCCTTGCCCTCAATCCAAGCCTTGAATGCATCGGCAAGCTTTGAGTCAACGCTGTCCATAACGGATTCCATTCTGGATTTGAGTGTTTCGCGAACTTTGTTGTTTGCAATAACCATACCGAGACCGAACTCTGCGTTGTCCTCAAAGAGTGAGTTAGCCCAAGCCGGACCCTTGCCTTCGGCATTCTTGCAGTATGGCATCGACGGTGCGCTGCCGCCCCAGATTGAAGTACAGCCTGTTGCGTTTGCAACCATCATTCTGTCACCGAACAGCTGAGTGATCAGCTTGATATACGGTGTTTCTCCGCAGCCTGCACATGCGCCTGAGAATTCAAGCATAGGCTGAGCAAACTGTGAGTTCTTTGTGTTCTTTGTGATGTCTATCTGATCCTGCTTTGACGGAATTGTCATTGCAAAATCCCAGTTTGAAGCTTCGCCTTCAACCTCGTCAAACGGCTTCATTGTGAGAGCCTTTTCCTTTGACGGGCAAACCTGAGCACAAACTCCGCAGCCGAGACAGTCAAGCGGTGAAACCTGAATTCTGAACTGCATTCCCGCAAAACCTGTTGCATTCTTTGTTTCAAATTCAGCAGGCTTATTTGCAGCCTCGTCCTCTGTCAGAAGAACAGGACGGATTGCAGCGTGCGGACATACGAGCGAACACTGGTTACACTGGATACATTTGTTAATATCCCAAACAGGAACGTTTACGGCAACGCCGCGCTTCTCGAATCTTGATGTGCCTGTTTCAAATGTACCGTCTTCCATGCCGACAAATGTGCTTACGGGCAGCTTGTTGCCTGCCTGAGCATTAACCGGCTCAACGATGTTTTTGATGAATGCCGGAATATCCTTTTCGGGAGCTTTCTCGTCAACAGCGTTCTTCCATGCTGCCGGAACGTCAACCTTGTGCAGTGCTTCAATTGCACCGTCAACTGCGGCACAGTTCATGTTAACGATTTCGTCACCCTTTTTGCCGTAGGTCTTTTTGATTGCCTGCTTGATGAGAGTAACCGCTTCGTCAAACGGAATTACGTTTGAGAGCTTGAAGAAAGCACTCTGTGTTACCATGTTGATTCTGTTCGGACCGAGACCAACCTTAACTGCAACGTCAACTGCGTTGATTGTGTAGAAGTCGATGTCGTTTTCTGCGATATATCTCTTAACGTGTGCAGGGAGCTTTTCGTCAAGCTCTTCAGGAGACCAAACGCAGTTGAGGAGGAAGGTTCCGCCCTTCTTCAAGCCTTCAAGAACATCATACTGATGCAGGTATGCAGGCTTGTGACATGCGATGTAATCTGCTTCGTCAAGGAGATATGTTGACTTAATCGGCTTTTTACCGAATCTCAGGTGAGACATGGTTACGCCGCCGGATTTCTTTGAATCATAGTCAAAATACGCCTGAGCATAAAGGTCGGTGTTGTCGCCGATGATTTTGATTGCGTCTTTGTTTGCACCGACTGTTCCGTCAGAACCGAAGCCCCAGAACTTGCAGCGTGTTGCGCCCTCGGGAGCTGCATTGATTTTCTCGGGAAGCTCAAGCGAGAGGTTTGTGACATCATCAACAATACCGATTGTGAAGCCGTTCTTCGGGCTTTCTGCGTCGAGGTTGTTGAACACTGCCATAATCTGTGTCGGTGTTGTGTCTTTTGAACCGAGACCGTAACGTCCGCCGACAATCTTCGGAGCATTTTCTTTGCCGTAGAAGAGGTTGCAAACGTCAAGATACAGAGGCTCGCCCAGTGAACCGGGTTCTTTTGTTCTGTCAAGAACAGCGATTTTCTCAACTGTTTTCGGGAGAACTTCAAAGAAATATTTTGATGAGAACGGTCTGTAGAGATGAACCTTAAGAACACCAACTTTGCCGCCTCTTGCGTTGATATAGTCAACTGTTTCTTCGATTGCCTCACAGACAGAACCCATTGCAACGATAACCTTTGTTGCGTCGGGAGCACCGTAGTAGTTGAACGGCTTATACTCTCTGCCTGTTATCTTTGTGATTTCCTTCATGTAGTCTGCTACAATGTCGGGAATTGCTTCATAGTATTTGTTTGCAGACTCTCTGCCCTGGAAGTATATGTCCGCATTCTGAGCAGTTCCGCGGAGAACAGGATGCTCAGGATTCAGAGCATTGTCCTTGAATGCACGGAGTGCATCGCGGTCAACCAGCTTTGCAAGATCGTCATAGTCCATAACTTCGATTTTCTGAATCTCGTGAGAGGTTCTGAAACCGTCAAAGAAGTGGAGGAACGGAACTCTTCCCTTGATTGAAGCAAGGTGAGCTACGCCGCCCAGATCCATTGTTTCCTGAACGCTGCCCGAAGCCAGAAGAGCAAAGCCTGTCTGACGGCAAGCCATAACGTCCTGGTGGTCACCGAAAATGTTCAGAGCGTGAGCCGCAAGAGCTCTTGCGCTGACATGGAAAACTGTCGGGAGCAGCTCGCCTGCGATTTTGTACATATTCGGAATCATCAGAAGCAAGCCCTGTGATGCCGTGAAGGTTGTTGTGAGAGCACCTGCCTGAAGTGAACCGTGCACTGCACCTGCAGCACCTGCCTCAGACTGCATCTCGACAACCTTAACGGTTTCGCCGAAAATGTTCTTTTGTCCTGCCGCACTCCACTGATCCACATATTCTGCCATTGTGGACGAAGGAGTGATAGGATAGATAGCTGCAACTTCCGTAAATGCATAGGCGCAATGTGCGGCGGCGCAGTTACCGTCCATGGTCTTCATCTTTTTTGCCATGTAAATTTTCCCCCTTATGTTAATTTAGGTGTTTGATTATTAATCAATAATAATCTCATTATAACACATGTTTGTCCGAATTTCAAATATATTTTGAAAAAAATTTAAATTTTCTGTTTTTCACAGCGAATAAGAGAAAAAACGGGGGGTAATTTGTATATAGATTACCCCATCTTCCTAAAAGAAAACTGTCCGCCGAAACCGGGCGGACAGTCTGTGCCTTGTTAATTCTTTATTTTTCCTGCGGAATCAAACAGCGGAAGCGGTGCAAGATATGTTATGTCATCGCGGTCAAGAGCGTCGCCCTCGGCAAGAACCGCCATTTTCCCGACAATGTTTCCGCCTGCCTTTTCAACAAGCGCACAGAGTGCATTCAAAGATTCACCCGTGCTGATGACATCGTCAACGATGAGCACCCGTTTTCCCTTCATTGCCGCAGCGTCATCGCCGTCAATGCAGAGAGTCTGGCTGTTTGCGGTTGTGATTGAGTTAACATTAACCGACACAACATCGTTCATATAAAGCTTTGCTGCCTTCCTTGCGAGAATATAGTTGTCAGCTTTTGTCTGGCGTGCCATTTCGTAAATCAGCGGAATGCCCTTGCTCTCAGCTGTGATCATGATGTCATATTCGGGCGCACGCTTCAAAAGCTCCTCTGCACATCTGACGGTCATTTCAACATCGCCGAACATTATGAACGCTCCTATGTATAAATCGTCCGCAATTTTGCAAAGCTTCAGATCTCTTTTAAGCCCTGCAATTTCTATTTCATATGTTTTATTCATTCTTAATCATTGCCTTTCTGATATAATGTTTAATTGCACACACTGTATATTATATATAGAAAAGATTTTTTTTGCAAGTCTTTTTTGCGAAAAATATGCAAAATTTTCAATAAAAGACAGAAACATCTGCTGCATGAAGGCGGACAGGGTCACAGACTGCTGCGCGGATTGCAGCCGAACTCCTTGACATATGCACGATAGAACGCGGAATACTCGGGGAATCCGGCTTCAATACTGGCGGGATTGAGTTTCATTCCGTCTGCGTGAAGCTCTTTCACGCGCATGAGTCTTTTGTGGGTTATATATCCGTTCACCGTGAGTCCTGTGGTGGCTTTGAAAATTCTGCAAAGGTGATATTTAGATATGTAGAATTTGTCCGCAATGTCGTCAAGTGAAAGCGGAGAAGAAAGATTTTCTGTCAGATATTCCGTTATTCCTGCAATGAGCGGATTTTCGTCCGAGTCGTCGTCGAGTATGTCAATGCTGCTCAGAATGTGCAGAATTTCAATCAGAATACCCTGAAGCAGAGCTGCTGCACGCGGTGCTTCCTTGTGATATTTGTCAAACCTCAGAAAAGCGTCCTTCAATCCGGACTGCTCCAGCTGGCGGTATCCGATTTTGCTGTTCTTTCCAATCTTTTTTTCGGTGAACACTTTTTCATATTCGGGGCAGCCTGCCTTTGCGTAGAATTCAGGCTTAACGCTGAGCACCATTCTTTCGTACGGAGACATTGCTTTGTGCCTGACTCTGTGCATTTCGCTTCTACTGATGATGATGAGGTCAAAGGGCGAAAGAGGATATGTCACACCCTCGACAATATATTCACAGTTGCCGTTTATGTAAAGATACAATTCGTCACCGCTGTGATTGTGCAGCGGAAATTCGCTTTGCAGCGGACGCGATGACCTCGTATGGCGGAAATCGAATGCCGTCATAATCCCACCTCCCTGTTTTCAGTATATCATAAGTGAGCAATATTTGCAATGTTTTTGTCAATATTTATAAATAAAAATGTTTCTTGTTGTGTTAGAATTAAGAAAAAGAAAAGTTTATGCCGCAGTCGGCAGAAGGGGAGATTTGATGAGCTGGTTTATATTGTCGGGCTTTGCGGACGAGATTGCACCCGACCTGAAAACACAGATTGAGGTTCTGAACAGGCTTGACATTCATTGGCTTGAAATGCGCGGAGTGAACGGAAAAAATGTTTCGGATTACACGCCCGAAGAAATGCGGGAAATCGGGAAACAGCTCGGCAGCGGCGGAATCCGCGTGTCGTCAATCGGGTCGCCGATTGGAAAAATCAATATATGTGACGGCTTTGATGAACACTTTGAAAAATTTAAAAACACGGTTGAGCTTGCAAAGGTTCTTGAGACGGAATACATAAGAATTTTCAGCTTTTTCATGCCAGAGGGTGAGAAACCCGAAAAATACCGTGACGAGGTGCTCGGCAGAATGAGCCGATTTGTGAAATATGCGGAAAGAATGGGCATAACCCTTTTGCATGAGAATGAAAAAGGAATTTACGGTGATACCGCGCCAAGGTGTCTCGATATATTGGAAAGCATCGGAAGCGAGAGACTGCGCGCGGTTTTCGACCCTGCAAACTTTGTTCAGTGCGGTCAGAAAACATATCCCGAGGCATATGAAATGCTGAAGCCGTACATTTCGTATATGCATGTGAAGGACTCAAAGAAGGACGGTGAGGTTGTCCCGTCGGGTATGGGCGACGGCTGTGTCAGAGAAATATATAAGGCACTGGCACGGGACGGATATTGCGGATTTGCTTCGCTTGAACCGCATCTGACCAATTTTGTCGGGTTTTCCGAGCTTGAGGCAAGCGGTCATTTGGAAAGTCTGCCCGAAGGCGGTGAAAAATGCTTCACCGCGGCGGCAGAGGCAATCAGAAAAATTATTGCAGAGCTTTAAAAGGAGGACGTAAACATGGAAATGACATTCAGATGGTATGGTGCTGATGACCCTGTTACATTGGAAAAAATCAGACAGATACCGGGTGTTGAGGGAATTGTCAGCGCAATATATGACGTTCCTGTCGGTGAAGTGTGGAGCATGGAAAAAATTCTTGCGCTGAAGGAGGAAATTGAGAGCTTTGGACTGCGGCTTTCGGCAATTGAGAGCGTGCCTGTTCATGAGGACATAAAGCTTGGAAAGCCGACTCGGGACAGGCTGATTGACAACTATTGCAAAACGGTCAGAAATCTCGGAAATGCGGGAATTGATGTTGTATGCTACAATTTCATGCCTGTGTTTGACTGGACTCGGTCAGAGCTTGATCACAAGCTCAGTGACGGGTCGCGCGCGCTTGTGTTTGTCCGTGAACAGGTGGAAAAAATGGATCCCGTGCGCGGTGAGCTTTCGCTTCCCGGGTGGGATTCAAGCTATACAAAGGAGGGGCTGCGTGCGCTGATGGAGGAATATAAGTCAGTCAGCGAGGAGGCTTTGTGGAATAATCTCAAATATTTCCTTGAACGTGTCGTGAGAACTGCGGAGGAGGCTGGCGTGAAAATGGCAATACACCCCGATGATCCGCCGTGGGGAATTTTCGGGCTTCCGAGAATCATCACGGGACGGGAAAGCCTTGAAAGGCTTGTCGGGCTTGTGGACAGCCCGAGCAACGGAATTACGCTGTGCAGCGGTTCTCTCGGAGTGACAAGAAAGAATGATGTTGCGGAGATGATAAGGCATTTCGGGAAAATGGGGCGCATTCATTTTGCACATTGCAGAAATGTTCTGATAACGGAAGAAGGTTCGTTTGAGGAGGCGTCTCATCTCTCGGCAAAGGGCAGTCTTGACATGTATGAGATTATGAAGGCATATCATGAGGTCGGATTTGACGGACCTGTGCGCCCCGACCATGGCAGAATGATTTGGGGCGAGACGGGAAAGCCGGGCTACGGTCTTTATGACAGGGCTTTGGGCGCGGTGTATCTGAACGGTCTTATTGAAGCAATTGAAAAGGAGGATAAATGAAATGATTAAGTTACCGGAGGCTCTTGATTTGAACGGAAAAACTGCGGTTGTGACAGGCGGCGGCGGAGTTCTCTGCGGAATGTTTGCAAAGGCATTGGGCGCAAGGGGGGCAAATGTTGCGGTTCTTGATTTGAGACTTGAGGCGGCAGAGGCAGTTGCAGCGGAAATCGCGTCATGCGGCGGAAGTGCAAAGGGATATGCCGCAAATGTTTTGGATATTGAAATAATGAAGAATGTGCGCGATGAAATTGAAAAGGATTTCGGAAAGTGCGATATTCTGATTAACGGTGCAGGCGGAAACAATCCCAAGGGGACAACAACAAAGGAATATCTTTATCCCGAGGATTTGAAGGGAGCGGATGAAATAACGACATTTTTCGACCTTGACCCTGACGGAATTTCGTTTGTTTTCAATCTGAACTTTCTCGGAACGCTCATTCCGACACAGGTTTTTGCAAGGGATATGGCAGAGACGGGCGGCTGCATTGTGAACATTTCGTCAATGAACGCTTTTTGTCCGCTCACAAAAATTCCGGCATACAGCGGAGCAAAGGCAGCTGTTTCAAACTTCACGCAATGGCTTGCGGTGCATTTCTCAAAGGTTGGCATACGCGTCAACGCAATTGCACCCGGATTTTTCATTACGAATCAGAACAGGGGAATGCTGATCTGTGAGGACGGAAGCCTTTCGGCACGCGCGCAGAAGATTGTTTCGCAGACTCCGATGGAAAGATTCGGCGAGCCTGAAGAGCTGATTGGCGCACTTGAATTTTTGATTAACGAGTCTGCGGCGTCGTTTGTGAACGGGGTTGTTCTCCCTGTTGACGGCGGATTTGCCGCATATTCCGGCGTTTAACCTGATAGCTGACATCAGGTTAAGGTTATAAATATTTATATTAAAGAAAGGATTTGAGATCATGGTCAGATTTGGCGTAATCGGAATCGGAAATATGGGACGCAGTCACATTGAGAAGTTTATGGGGGGCAGGGTTGAAGGCGCAGAGCTGACGGCGGTTTGCGACATTCGTGCGGACAGACTGCAATGGATGAATGACAACGGCTTTGACAAGCCAGCTCAGTTTGACAATGCGGACGCACTGATTGACAGCGGATTGGTTGACGCGGTTTTGATTGCAACACCGCACTATTTTCACCCGGCAATTGCAAAGGCGGCTTTTGAAAAAGGTCTGAATGTTCTGACGGAAAAGCCTGCGGGAGTATACACAAGGCAGGTTCGGGAAATGAATGAGGCGGCAAAGAAAAGCGGCAATGTTTTCGGAATTATGTATAATCAGAGAACAAATCCCGTTTATCAGAAGGTGCGCGAACTTGTGAAGAACGGCGAGGTCGGGACGATAAAACGTGCAATCTGGATAATCACAGATTGGTATCGTCCGCAGGCATATCACAATTCAAGCGAATGGCGTTCAACATGGAAGGATGAGGGCGGCGGAACACTGATTAACCAGTGCCCTCATCAGCTTGATTTGTGGTGGTGGATTTTGGGAATGCCTGAGAAAATCCGTTCATTTGTCGGTTTCGGCAAGCACTATGACATTGAGGTTGAGGACGATGTGACGGCGTATATGGAATATGCAAACGGTGCGACAGGTTTGTTTGTGACATGCACCGCTGAGGTTCCGGGGACAAACAGACTCGAGATTTCGGGAACACGCGGAAGAATTGTTGTTGAGAAAAACGAAGTGACATTTAACCGCACAGTGATTGACGAGAGAGAGTTCAACAAGATAAACAAAAAACAGTTCGGAAAGCCCGAGGTGTGGAAATGTGAGATTCCGATTGACCATTCAAAGAACATTCAGCATCTCGGGATTCTCCGCAACTTCACAAACGCAATTGAGAAAGGAGAACCGCTTCTTGCTCCGGGAGAAGAAGGAATTTTCGGTCTGACAATATCAAATTCAATCCATATGTCGGCATGGCGCGATGAGTGGGTTTATCCCGAAAAGCTTGATGAGGACTTGTTCTATGATATACTTCAGGAAAAAATTAAAAACTCAACATATGTTAAAAATGTTTCTGAGTGCGTAACAACCATATAGCGCAGAGGAGGATATACAATGAAAAAAGATATTTCAAAAATAGGCGCGCAGCTTTTCACGGTTCGGGAGTTTATGAAAACACCGCGGGATATTGCGGAGACGTTTAAGAAAATACGTGCAATCGGTTATGAGACGGTTCAGTTTTCGGGACAGCCGATCGGTGACGCGTCGGAGCTGAGGAAAATGGCGGACGATGCGGGAATCAAAATAGTGTGCACACACATACCGTATGACAGCTTTAAAAATAATCTTTCAAAGGTCATAAGCGACCACAAAATTTTGGGCGCAACGCACGCAGGACTCGGCATGATGCCTGAAAAATTCCGCAATTCAGAAGAAGGAGCCGTTGAGTTTGCAAAAGAGTTTGACGCCATTGCCCGGGAAATGAAGGCGGAGGGCCTCGGGGTCACATATCATAACCATTGCATGGAATTTGCGAGGTTCGGCGGAAAGACTGTTATGGAGTTGCTCATGGAAAATTCGCAGTATTTTTCGTTCATGCTTGACACATACTGGGTTCAGGCAGGCGGAGCGGACGTTGCGGATTTCATCAGAAAGCATAAAGACAGGCTGGAGCTTGTGCATTTGAAGGATATGTGCATTGTCGGGAACAAGCAGGCAATGTGTGAGGTTTTGGAAGGAAATCTGAACTGGAACAGCATTTTGAATGAACTTGAAAGCTCAGATGTGGAGTATGCATTTGTTGAACAGGACATTTGTGCGAGAGATCCGTTTGACTGCCTGAGGACAAGCTATGAAAATTTGAAAAAGCTTTTGGAGGATTGATACCGTGAAAACACAAAATGCGGTTATAATCGGATATGGTGCAATCGGACCCGTTCATGCGGCAGCTGTTTCTGCCTGCGCCTTTGCAGAGCTTTACGGAATCTGTGACATTGACGCGGCAAGACTTGAAAAGGCGGAGAAGGAGCATGACTGCAAACTGTTTTCGGATTTTGATGAGGTTCTGAGAGACAAAAACACGGACTGTGTGCACATTTGCACTCCGCACTTCCTTCATGCGGATATGATTGAGGCGGCACTTGCCGCAGGAAAACACGTGGTGGTTGAAAAGCCTGCTGCGATGACTTCTGCGGAAATTGAGAGACTTCGCGTGTCGTGCCGCGGACGTGAAAAGGAAATATGCGCTGTGCTTCAAAATCGATTCAACCGCTGTGTCATAAAGATGAAAGAAATAATCGCTTCGGGAAAATACGGAAAGGTTATCGGTGCAAGCGGCTTTTTGACATGGAAGAGAGATCGCAAATACTATGAAAGCGGTGCGTGGCGCGGCATATTGAGCACCGAGGGCGGCGGAGTGGTCATCAATCAGGCGGTTCATGTTCTGGATTTGCTCGAATATCTGTGCGGACACTGTGAGGAAATCGAGGCGAGTATGTGCAACAGAACGCTGCGCGGCTGTATTGAGGCTGAGGACACTGCCGAGGCAATGCTGAAATGCAGCGGCGGTGCAAGAATTATATTTTACGCGACAAACGGGTATGCGGCATCGCCGCCGTTTGATATTGAAGTTCAGCTTGAGGGTGCTTCGCTGAAATATGTCGGAAAAAGGCTGTTTTTGTCAGACAAAGAAAGCTTTGAGCTTATAGAGACAGATAAAGGTGCTCTTATCGGAAAAGCAAACTGGGGAGGAAGTCATGAAAGACTGATTTCAAATTTCTATTCATCTTTGTGCGGTGAGGAAAAACCGTATACCGATATATGCGACGGGCTTAATGCTGCGCGTCTGGTTACGGGGTTATACAGCGCGGCGCAAAGCGGCGGGGCTGTCAGACTTTAACACATAAAACAAAGGAGGTTGGCTTCAGCCAACCTCCTTTGTTTTATTATATTTCATAGCACGCTTCAATTTTCCCGAAATACAAGGTGTGCAAATCACCGCTCGGATACCATTTGTCAAGGATTTCCGAGGATACGGAATTATTGTTCATCGGAAGTCTCATAACCGTCCTGCATTCAAGAATGATTCCGTGACAGCTGACGAATGGGGCTTCAACGGTCTTTGATTTGCCGAGAACGAGTCCGCAGTCTGCAATTTTGTCACAGTCACGTCCCGATTTGCTTCCGCAGTATGAAAGAGCCTCCTTCATTTCACTGCCGTACGGAAAGGTGACGGTGTAGGTGTCATGCTTATCGAGTGCTGCTTTTGAAAATCGGCTCTCGCGAACCAAGGCTTCAAAAACAGGCATTCCCCAGTCGAATGCAAAGCTTCCCCAGCCGATTGTCATTGTGTTTGCTTTGCTGCCGTCGTGAGTGGTCAGAAAAGCACCGCGCGGCAGAATTTCAATTGCTTTTTTGATATATTCTCCGTATTCCGAATTGGTCATATGTCAAGCTCCTTTCAAGCTTCCTGATTCCGTCATCAGGCGTTTGGTTATATTATATGCAGAAAGTCGTTTTCGCTTTCATGCTTTTTTGTTCTCTGCATGAGGTTTTCAATTGCTTCTTTGGGACTTTTGCCGTGAAACAGAACGTCATATGCCTCAGAAACAATCGGCATTTCAACATTCATTCTGTCGGCAAGCTCCTTTGCGGCACGGCAGGTGCGGACGCCTTCAACAACCATGCCGACGCGGTTTTGTGCTTCCTCGGCAGACATACCCTCTCCGATGAGAATCCCTGCCCGTCTGTTGCGTGAATGCATACTCGTGCAGGTCACGATTAAATCACCGACACCGGAAAGCCCCGAAAAGGTTTCCTTCCTTGCGCCCATTGCAGTTCCGAGACGTGTGATTTCAACAAGACCGCGGGTCATGAGAGCGGCTTTCGTGTTGTCACCGCAGCCGATACCGTCCAAAATTCCGCAGCACAGCGCAATGACGTTTTTCAGTGAACCGCCCAGTTCAACACCTGTTATATCGGTGTTTGTGTAGACTCTGAAGGACGCGTTCATAAATGTGTCCTGTATCATAACCGCGGTTTCCATATCGTCAGCCGCAACAACATTTGTTGTCGGAATGCGGCGTGACACCTCCTCCGCATGACTGGGACCCGACATAACGGCGATTTTGCACTCGGGAAGAACCTCCTTGAGAACCTGCGACATTGTCATATAGGTTTCTTCCTCGATTCCCTTTGAGATATTCAGAACAGTGCAGCCGCGGTCGATTATGCCGTGCATGCGCTGTGCCGTGCTGCGGACACCGTGCGATGGTGTTGCAATGACAACCAGATCTTTGCCGCGGCAGCAGCCGATGTCAGAGGTGAGAGTGATATCCTTCGGAATTTCAACTCCCGGGAGATACGGCTTGTTCTCTCTGTATTTTTCAAGGTTCCGGCATTCCTGTTCGGAAAAAGACCAAAGAGTGACTCTGTGACCGTTGCCGTGAAGCAGAAGCGCAACGGCTGTTCCCCAGCCGCCGCTTCCCATAACGCATATATCAGACATATGTATAGCCTCCTATTTTTTCTTAAAATTCAGTTTGTTTTCCTTTCCTTGAATCAGGCGGACGATGTTGCTTCTGTGCATATATACCGCAAGAAGTGCAAGCATTGCGGCAAAGGTCACGAACTGCGGATTGTCCGAATGAAAAACCGCGGAAAGCACTGCAAACAAAATTGCGCCAAGAATGCTTCCGAGTGAAACATATTTGCTGACCGCAATCACCGCAACGGAAAATGCGGCAACAATGAGACCGATTTTCCAGTCGGCAAAGAAAATTGCAGTGAGTGATACGATTATTCCTTTTCCGCCGCGAAATCCGAAATATACGGGGAAGTTATGCCCGAGAACCGTGCCGAGTCCTGCAATGTATACGGCAGAGGAGGGGTCGCTCACAATCAGCCGGGCGATGAGAATTGCGGCAACCGCTTTGAGAGCGTCGCCTGCAACAACGATTGCCGCGCCCCCCTTGCCGAGAGTGCGGAGCGCATTCGTTGCGCCGGCATTGCCGCTGCCGCTTTGGCGAATGTCCTTGCCCGTCATTATTTTTGAGGTTATTATTGATGTGTTTATGCTGCCCAGAAGATATGAAATCACCAAGGCAATTATGTTTTGAAGATAAATCATGACTGTGCTTTGTCTCCTTTTTCGCGGATAATAAATTTAAGCGGTGTTCCCGAAAAACCGAAAGCTGCGCGTATTTTGTTTTCAAGGTATCTCACGTATGAATAGTGCGCGAGGTCTGAATTGTTGACGAACAGCACAAATGTCGGCGGTTTAACGGAGGCTTGTGTTGCATAGTATATCTTGAGCCGTTTTCCCTTGTCGGAGGGGGGCTGAACCATTGCAATTGCCTCGTTGATGACATCGTTTAAAAGTCCTGTTGAAATTCTGCGGTTGTTTTCCTCAACAGCACGGTCAACCTCGTCAAACAGGCTTTCAACGCGCTGACCCGTTTTTGCCGATATAAAGATCGACGGGGCATACATCATGAAGCTGAAGCCTTCAAGCAGGCTGTCCTTGAAATTGCGCATTGTGTTGGTTTCCTTTTCAATCAGATCCCATTTGTTGACGGCAAAAACAGACGCCTTGCCGTTATCGTGGACATATCCTGCAATTTTCGTGTCCTGCTCCGTCACGCCCTCGCAGGCATCAATCATGATTATGCATGCGTCCGCACGGTCAATTGCCGCAAGAGCGCGGACAACGCTGTATCGTTCGACATTCTCGTCAATTTTGCCGCGCTTGCGCATACCTGCGGTGTCAATCAGGACATATTTTTTCCCGTTTCTGACAAGGGTGCTGTCAATTGCGTCACGGGTTGTTCCTGCAATGTGGCTGACAATCACGCGATCCTCTCCCAAAAGACGGTTGACAAGAGAGGATTTTCCCGCATTGGGCTTTCCGACAATTGCGATACTTGTGACGTTTTCCTCTTCATCTGAGCTGCCGCATTCGGGGAAATATGAAACAACCATGTCAAGAAGGTCGCCGACTCCGAGTCCGTGAACCGATGAAATCATAACAGGGTCGCCGATTCCGAGATTATAAAATTCATATGCCTCAAGCGGCGGCGATCCGGGGTTATCGACCTTATTGCAGACAAGAATGACAGGTTTTCCGCTTTTTTGAAGCATTGCGGCAACGTCCTTGTCGGCGGCTGTCATGCCGTCTTTGACATTCACCATGAACAAAATGACATCTGCGGTGTCAATTGCAAGGTTTGCCTGACTCCGCATTTGTGAAAGGATAATATCCTTGCTGAACGGTTCGATTCCGCCCGTGTCAATGAGTGTGAATTCGCGTCCGACCCATTCGGCGTCGGCATAGATGCGGTCACGTGTGATGCCGGGGGTGTCCTCGACAATCGCAATGCGCTTTCCCGAGATTTTATTGAATAAAGTGGATTTGCCGACATTTGGTCTGCCGACAATTGCTACAACAGGTTTCATTTTTTCTCTCCAATCCTTACGGTAAATAACTGTATATATTTTACCACAGATAAAAAAAAATTACAACTGTTATTTTTGAGCTTGACAAAGAGAAAGCGGAGCAGGTGTTACCCTGCTCCGCTGCGGAATAGGCGAATGTTTAGGAAGACTATCAGGTTTTTCGCGATTCCTGCAATGCTTCCGTGCCTTATTTAAATTCAATCGCAGATATGTATTTTGCATAATACTCTTCATATGTTATGCCTTCTTCATATATTACCTTTGCGGCGTCAACACCGACATATCGGTAATGCCACGGCTCATATGCATATCCCGTAATCCATTCTCTGCCCTTTTGGTATCTTAAAATATATCCGTATTCGTGTGCGTGCTTTTGCAGCCATGCAAATTCGGGGGTGGTTTCAAATGCACCTCTTACGGAGTTTATATCAACCGCCAGACCTGTTTCATGCTCCGAGAAGCCGGGTCTTGCCGAATAGTTATCCGCATGAACCTTTCCGTTGTTTCTGACGCTGTTGTTGTATAGGTTTCTTTGATAGTCCTCTGTTCTGTATGCCGAGACGACCTTCATGGAAAGTCCCTCTTTTTT
>CAKSIW010000033.1 GCA_934463175.1 uncultured Clostridia bacterium
GGCGGAAAACGCACGGGCATTGCAAAGTGGTGCGACCCCACGGGAGATTCGTGGAAGACGTCAAAGAATTTCGGTGAAATTGAGCTTTCAATGGTGCAGAATGACTATCCGAGCGAGATTCTTGTTGCTTTGAACGGCAAGAGGATTTTGTTTGAGAACAATGTGCCTGTTCTGACTGATGGCAGAGTGTTGGTTCCGCTGAGAGCTATATTTGAGAGCATGGACGCTGAAATTGCTTGGTATGACAGCACTCAGACCGTATATGCGATCGGGAACAACACCCTCATCAAGCTTCAGATCAATTCTGCGGACGCTCAGGTCGGCGGAAAGGATGTTAAGCTTGACGTTCCGGCAAGACTGATTGACGGCAGCACATATGTTCCCGTCAGATTCATCGGAGAGAGCTTCGGTGCAAAGGTTGAATGGGACGATTCAAAGTCGCTTGTGGACATAAGAAATTAAAACTAAATGTATTGACAGGGGGGAACGCCGTGCATACGGATTGTGTGGTAATCGGTGCAAGTGTGCTTGGCTGCGGCTATGCTCTTGCACATTCGGAAAACTGTGTGATAATTGAGCCTTCCATGCTTCTGGCGGCTGAATTTGGTTCGGCATACAGGCTTGAAGCCGCAAAAGCGCCTGACAAATGCAGTGCGGAGACAAAAGAGCTTTATGACGATATGGTTAAAAGAAACATTTTAAGAAACGGAAGAATGAGCAGTATTCCCGTTTCGGCTATGCTTGCAAAAAGACTTCTTGACAAAAATGTGCCTGTGATTTTCAGTGCATGCGTAACTGACATCAGCCGTTCGGGAGACGGATATACTGTTACATATTTCGGCACTGACGGGGAGAAAAAGGTGGACTGCAAGCGTATTCTGGACACCGCGGCAACAGGCACGCTGCATGATGAGTGCCGCAGATTTGCTTTCTCGAAGAATTTGAGTGCCATGCTTTGCTTTGAGAAAAAGAGCGGGCTGACAGAGCAGAACATAAAAGCAATTGAAAGCGTGAGGGCTGAAAATGTCAGAATTGTGAAAGGCAGATTCAGAGATGAATATGCCCTGAAGCTGCGGCTGGATATGAACGCCGATTATTCTGAGGCGCGGAAGGCGGTTGCGGATTGTTTCATTAAGCTGAAGGAGGACGGTGTCATTTCCGGCTGGAGAATTGCGGCAATTTCCTCTTTCTTTGATTATGAATTTGAAAAAAGCATTAAGACGGAGGCGGCAGAAAACTTTTTGTGGGTGCCCTCTGCCTCATACAGCAATTTGTTTGAAGCGTTTGAAGGAGGTTTATTATGCAGTTTCACACAATAATCGACGGAAGTCATGTGCAAAGCGAAATCTCTGATGTGACCTTTGACAAATATGCACAGGCTGTTGTTGCCGGTCTCGGAACGGCAGGCTCAATTGCCTTCATTAAGGCGGCAGAGCTGGGGCTGGACACGGTCGGCATTGAAAAGCTCAGCGGAATGGGCGGAATCAGCACAATGGGCTGTGTGTGGGATTATTTCTACGGTTCATCGGGCGGACGCTTTGAGGATATAAACCGCAAGAATTTTGCTCTCGACGAAAGGGCGTTCCTGCACAGTGAGCCGCCGAGTGACAGCAAGGATTTCAGATGCTATAACGGCGCGGCAAGGAGCATTGTTCTTGAAGAGGAAGCCAAAAAGAGCGGCGGAAGACTGATGTATGAGACCACGGTCATCGGCGTATATACCGAGGGCAGGAAAATCAGAGGGATAAAATGCGCATCGCCCGACGGCATTTTTACGGTCGGAGCGGAGGTGTTCCTTGACTGTACGGGAGACATTTCACTGTGCCGCATGGCAGGTCTTGAATATAAAACAGGCAGAGACTATGACGGACGCTGTATGCGCTTTTCAAAGACCCTTGTGGCAATCAAGGACGATTTGGCGCGCGGCGGCTGGACAATGAAGGGAAACCGTGAAAACAAGTCTGACCTTGAGCTTTCAAAGCTCATTCTGAAATGCAGCAGCATGACTCCGTTTCTGGAGGATAACTACTCAGAGGACTATCGGTTAGTCTATGAGGGAACAATTCTCGGACTCCGTGAATCTCCGCGGATTTGTGCAAAAACCGAGCTGAAGCTTCAGGACGTGCTGTTTGGCAAAAAAACCGAAAAGCCCTTGTTCTACACCTTTGCGCCGATTGACAATGTGAACCGCGACGCAGCCTTCAACAGTGAAACACAGCAGCTTTGGAGAATGGTTTGCAAGATGTACAGTGTCGGTCTTTCAATCGGCGTTCCGATTGAGGCACTGCTTCCGAAGGAGTGCGACAATGTGATTGTTGCCGGAAAAGGAACAGGCACAGACTGCGACCTTGCGGCAGGCATACGAATGAGAAAAGACCTTGAAAAATGCGGTGAAGCCGCGGCGACCGCTGCATATCTCTCGGTCAGAGAAAACACAGAGCTGTCAAGGGTTGATTATGAGACACTGGCGGCAATGCTGCGTGAAAGCGGCTGTCTTGACGAAGCCAACAACATCGGCATTGCGGCAATATCGGGCGGTATGCACCGCGAAAAGCTTGAAGTGCCTCAAACGCCGGCGGAAATCAGAGCAAACCTCACAACAAGTTATTTTGGGCTTGGCGTGCTTGAAGTGATTAAGAATGACAGCGAAGAGGTCAGAGATATGCTGAGAGCGTGCCTTGCCTCTGATGATAAACTGCTCCGCGAACGTGCGGCGTTTGCCGGCGGTGCGATTGGTCTTTGTGGGGCTCTGCCCGTCTTGATTGAAATGACGAAGCGTGAGCCTGACTATATCCCCAAAAGACCTGCGTTCTGTTCGGTGATTTCGGGCGCGGTGTATTTACTCAGAAAATTTGACAGCGAGGAGGCAAGACAAAGACTTGAAGAAATCGCACAGGAATATGCCTATGCAACAGAATATGATGAATATACCTCATCAAGAGAGACTGAAATGGCATATCTTCTGAAAAACCTTGCCGTCATCGGTCTGGAACAAATGAAAAAACAACAGAGGGGTGAATGACATATGAAACATTTTTTAAAAACACTGTGCGGAATATGTATTTTTTTCACCTGCATGGCTGTTTCCGCGTATGCCGAGCCGCAAATCCCCAACGGCTCGTTTGAAAACGGCGCAAAAGACGGCTGGAACTGCAATACGTTTGATGATGCCGAAAACGGATTTTCGCACTCCGACAACACCGACTACACCTACATCAGAAGCGGTGCAAAATCCTTAAAGCTTACGGCAGGACAAATGAAGTCGGGTGACAGCAAATATATAATTTCAAATGCACAGAACTACACTCTTGACACAAACGTGACATATGAAATCACGGCGTATGTTTATCCCAAGGAAAGCATAAACGTACATCTCACATTTTACCAGATCGGGTCAGGAAAAACAGATGTGCTGACTGCCGAGAAGGGCAAGTGGAACAAGCTCAGGTTTTTTGTTAAACCCGCCAAAGAAAAAGGCGCACAGATTTTGTTTAATTTCACGGCGGCGTCCGACATTGCAGGCAATGAAATATATATGGATGACGTTTCGATTGAGGCTGTGAAAGCCCCGTGCGTTCCGAACGGCTCCTTTGAATTTGGTGCTGACAAGGGCTGGAACTATACAGGGTTTGATGACTCGGAAAACGGATTTTCACACAGCCTGAACACCGATTATGCATATGTGAAAGGCGGCGGAGTGTCGCTTAAGCTGAGTGCAGGAAAAATGGCAGCGAGCGATGAAAAAACAATTGTGTCAAATGCAATGGACTACGCTTTGGAAAAAGGAAAAAGCTATACGATTACCGCATTTGTTTATCCCACAGAGGATATATCGGTTAAGGCAACGGTATACAGCCCGTCGCCGTCGTCGGGGAAGGCTGCCGCGCAAAAGAATCAGTGGAACAAGCTGACATTTCCGATAACACCGGCAAAGACGGGAAAGCTTCAGTTTGCACTGACATTCGGTGCGGCGGACGGATTCTCGTCTGCTGAGATTTATGTTGACGGAGTTTCTGTGTTCCTGACAGGTAAAGAGCATGACGAATGTGAGCTCGAAGCTGCCTTTTCGGTGAATGATGATGAAGCACTGACTTGGGAGCGGATTTCGGAGGCTTCTCCGCTAATCATTCCGTATGCCGACAAAATGTATCTCAGGGCGCAGTCTTTGCCCGAGGACGCAGCGGTGCTTGCAGGCATATATGACAGCGCAGATGTTCTGAAAAATGCGGCGATCATGCATTCAAACGAGCTGACTCTCAGCGGACTGAACATTAAATCGGGCGATGTGATTAAGCTTTTCATCTGGAAAGAGGACGGTTTGATTCCGTGCGGTGAGGTTTACACAGCACCATACACCGATGAATATGTCAAGACCTTTGACTATGGCACAGAGGGCTTTTCAGCAGGTGAAGGAGGCACAGTTATTGCGGACGGCGGCAGTCTGAAGCTTGTGCCTGACGGCAGCGGCAGTGCCGCGGCAACGCTTGATATATCTGTGCTTGATGAGGATAAAACATATATTTTCTGTTATCAGGCATGGCTTGACGGCAGAGCGGACGTATATGCTGTATATAAATCGGCTGACGGAGACGAGACACGTGAGCTGAAGGAATACTACAGCAGTATGCAGGGAGCCGAGCGCAGGTTTGAGGTGAAAAGCATTTCAATCGGCGGCAAGGTATTTGCTCCCGACAGGCTTGAGTTTGTTCTGACAGGCACAAAGCTTGAAATTGACAGCTTTGCGGCTGCTCTGAAATATGAAGCCGAAATACCGTCTCTGAAAGAGGAAATCGGCGGAGAATACGGCTTTAAAATCGGCACAAGCATGAGCCACAGCAGAATGAACAATGATGAATTTAAATCGAACGTTGTCAAGCACTACAACACGGTGACGCCCGAGGGAAGTATGCTGCCTGCAACGATATATGATGCAGACGGTAAAACCCCCGATTTCACCAACGCGGATAAGGTTGCGCAGTTCTGCCGCGAAAACGGGATTGAACTGGTTGGTCACGCGCTCATCTGGGAACACACCGATTATAAAAAGTTTCTGACGGACGAAAACGGAAACCCTGTTGACAGGGAAACCGCACTGAGTGTTATGAAAAGCATTATTGAAACAATGATGTTTCATTTTTCTGACAGCGTGACGGGTTGGGACGTTGTGAACGAGGCAGCGTCGGCAGACTCCGCTGCGGTATATGACAATAAGGGCATGTGGGCAGGCATAATAGGCAGCGATTATGTCGAATATGCTTTTGAGTATGCCATGGCTGCGGCGGACAAGATATACACAGATACGGGAAAAAAGGTTGAGCTGTACTACAACGATTATTTCAGCGGAGGTGTCGGCGGACGGTGCGAAAGCATTTATAAAATTGCAAAGACACTGCTGGATAAGGGCATGCAGCTTGACGCGGTCTGCATTCAGTCACATTATGATGTGAGTGAGGATATTGAAAGCATAAAGGCTCAGTATGACCGCATTCTGGAGCTTGGTGTGGATATGCACATAAGCGAGCTTGACATTTCGGTGTATGATTCAACACTCGGCAGAGCCGTGTATGAGCATGGTTTGCCGAAGCTGATTGAGGACAGACAATATGAAATGTATGCGGAGCTGTTCAAATATTTCAAATCACATAATGAAAGAATCGGTAGAGTCACAACGTGGGGAATGACGGACAGACATTCGTTCAGACATGCAAAGAATTTTGAAAAAAGAGACTATCCGCTTCTGCTTGACAGATATTATCAGCCCAAAAAGGTGTTTTGGGCGTGGTGGGAAGAATAAACCTGATTGGAGGACAGTGAATGAAAGAATTTAGTGTTGAGAGCCACAGAAGCAGTTTTTTGCCCAAAGGGAAAAACTGGAAAATGGTGTGGAATGACGAATTTGACGGAGATAGGCTTGATACTGCAAAATGGGGCTTCAGAAAAAGCTTCTGGGGCAAAAAATCACCAACGTTCACGGACGAGGGGGTTGAGGTTTCGGACGGCACAATGAAAATACATCTTCTGAAAAAGGGTGAGGATTTTTACTCGGCACATCTTCAGACAGGCTCTCTGACATTCGATATTCCGCGTGACACAGACAAGTTCTGGCCGTTCGGGAAAAAGGAAGAGCCAAAGTTTATGCACAGGTTCGGCTATTATGAAATCTGCTGCAAGCTGCCGAAAAATCCAGGCTGGCACGCGGCGTTCTGGCTTCAGGCACCGGGCATAGGCTCTCATCCCGACCCGGCACAATGCGGTGTTGAGTGTGACATTATGGAAAACTACAGACAGCACACCGAGGGAACAATCGGCTGCGGCTGCGGCTGGAACGGATACGGCAAGGAAACCAAATGGTACGGACACTGTTGGTTCCCGTATGAGGAAACAGAGGACGGCTGGCACAGATACGGAGTTGACTGGTCTGAGGAAGGCTACATATTCTATGCCGACGGCAAAGAGGTTGGACGGCAGATGGCACCTGAATGCGCAGTGTCGAATGTCGATCAGTTCATTCTAGTTTCCACCGAATGTCACGGCTATCACCGAGGCTTTAACTATGGCGCAGCTCATCAGAACGGCGGTGAACGGGCAGGGCTTGCGGGCGACAGCAATGTGTGGCAGGGCAGTCCCGTGGAGGAGCTTAAAAAAGCGGTTTTGCCCGATTGCTTTGAAGTGGATTATGTGAGAGTTTTTGACAGAATATAATTTTTAAGTGGGGTGATACTATGAAATTAAAAAATGTTTTAAGCGTTGTTATTTCACTGAGCGTGCTTTTTTCGGCAACAGCTGCCAACGCTGTGAGTCAGGTGGATTTCACGGCGGTGAACGGAAAAACCAACTCATTCAGGCTGACGGGAAATCTGAAGGCGGAGGGCACGGCTGAGGACTTTGACACGGATTTCCCGACAGAAACCTTTGACAGTGAAGAAAGTGTTACGCTGGAAGGGGAAACTGATTTTAACGGCTGGACAAAAAGAGGAAATTCAGGCACAGCATATAACAACCACAAAGTGGCGGTTGTTCAGGATACGGACAGCAATTGGTGCATAAAAGCATCGGACCGTGCGAATGAGGACGGAGTTAAGTTTGACATAAGCCGCTACCTGAACCTGCACGGTCCGGGCAAATACACCGTCAGCTTCAGAATGAGGGCTGATGATAAGCTTGACACTTCTACAGGTCATACAATAACAACAGGCGGCGGAAAAATGGTGACATACGTCATGTGCGGAAACGGACATACAAAAAAACAGTTGGCAACAAAGTTTATGTCGGGCATTACCAAGGAATGGAAAACGTATAGCTTTGACCTTGACATAGACGGCTTTTGCGGCACTGCCGGCTGCACGAGCAGGACATGCACTGTGGCAACAAACAGCAAAGGTGACAACGGCACCTCACTTTCCATCACAAATAACACATATACAATAACCTCAAGTAATAAACCAAAGGACATCAGAGACTATTATATTGACGATTTCAAAATGGTGTATCACAAGGCGGCGGAACAGGTGACGGACGAGGGCGCGTTAACCGCGGATTATACCGTTAAAAACGGTGATACCGTTCTTAAAACAGGCACACTGACAACCGACGAGGATGGGAGATATGACTTCTTTGGCTATGTTGACGGCAATGTATCGGACTGTGACGATTTGAGCGTTAACATTAAATACAGCGGTTCTTCGGCAAGCCTTGATTTGACATCTGTGCCTCACGTGAAGAACACCGCACCCGATTTTTCTGTTGCATATGAGGGAGACAAAATCAGAGTTTTGGTAAATCCGTACGATTACATCAAAAATTCCGTTGGGACGGGCTGTATTTTTGCAGCTTCATATAATGCGTCGGAGATTCTGTGTGATGCGGATATGCAAAGCTTCGCGCTCAGCGGCACGGGACAGACGGTTGATTTATATCTCGGCAGAGGCAAAGGAGAAACAAAGGTGAAGCTTTTTGCATTTGACAGTACGGGCAGCATTAAGCCTGTCGGCGAAAGCCTTATGAATGATGACATCGCCCTGAAAACGCCGACCGTTTATCTCATAGGGGATTCTGTGTGTCAGGATTATGAAACTATGTGGAGTCCTGCAACCAGTGCATCATATCATGTCAGAGAGGGCTGGGGACAGCACATTGCAAAATATTTCAGCGAAAATCTAACGTTTGACAACCGTGCAGGAGGAGGACTCACAACACAGTCGTTCCTCACTCCCGATGCAACGGAGAGCGACGGCTCGGCAATCAACCATTCGCCGAAAAAATGCAGCTGGCCGCTTGTCAGAGACAGTTTGCTGAAGGAGGGCGACTTCGTAATCATGGCTCTGGGCGTGAACGATGCGCTGATTAACTCCGAAGACCCCGGTAAGATTAAGGGAACGGACGAGGAAGAATATAAGGCAAATATAGCGCAGTTCAAAAGAGAAGCTGAGGCTAAGGGCGCGAGTATTGTGTTTGTGACAATGCCCCTCAGAGGAACAGGCTCAAGCGGCGAGACGAACTTTGAAAACAATCACACAAAGCTGTTCCGCGAAAGAGCAAGAATGATGATTGAAGCTGTGGACGAGCTTGGCGGCGTCTATGTTGACCTCGGAAAATATCAGTATGAGTTCTACAAAAACATTCAGAAACAGCTGATGGCGGACGGCAAGACCGAACAGGAAGCATATGAGGCTGTCAAAGAATATTTCCACGCCAAAAACGATTCACTCCACTACAGCAATAACGGTGCAAACCGTCTGGCGGAGTTCATAGCATACCTGATTAAAAATTCAAACAGTCCGCTTGCAAAATATGTTAACAACTTTGAAATTGCACAGAGCATAGGTGAGGACACCAAGGTTGACGGCTGGCACGGTGAGCATATCGAATATGTGAAGAACGGTGTGGGCACAGGATATTGTAACTGCGGTGTCAAAATGACATCTGAGGACTGAGCGGCAAACTTTCATCGGCGGTCAAGCTGCCTGACGGAAAGTCAAACAGCAGCCCATAATTGTATATTAAAGTATATCTGCATTTTTGCAGATATACTTTTTTTATTTATCCGCCGTTGCCGAAACTTCAAAACAAAAAAACAGAGCCTCATTTTTTTATGTCAGTTTTTTCAGGGTGAAAACCGTGAAACATGCAGTAAAATTGCGATTTTGGGGAAATCAGGAATTGCGTGAAAAAATTGTCCGTTGAATGCAAGCGGATATTAAACTATAATAAAATTGAAGAAAACGGAAAAGAGGAGGAATGAAAAAATGAAAGTGAAAAGGTTGATTTCGGCTGCCGTGTGCTTGTGTATGCTGCTGTCGTGCGTGCAGGGAGTCAGCGCAAGCGAGGGTCTCGGTGCGGAAATAACATATGCCAAGGGCGGCGCGGACGCAATTGTTTCCCTGACATATGACGACGGATATTATGCAACGGCAAGCTTCCTGAACAATCAGTTCAAGCAGAAAAATCTGACAGGAAGTTTGTTTCTGATAACGGACAGGCTGGCAGATGACAGCTATGCGGGAACGCTTGACGAATGGAAAGCACTTTTTGCTGACGGCTATCTCGAACCGCTGAGCCATTCGGCGTCTCATCTGTATTTTGCCCCCGAGGGCGATGACAGATATACGCAGTATGAGAAGAATAACACGGCGGAGAACTATCAGCATGAAATCACGGATTCAAAGCAGACTCTGATTGACAGCTTCGGCTATACGCCGCTGTCAATGGCACCGGGCGGAGGTCTTATGTCAAAGGACGGCTTTGAGGTTGTGAAAAAGGACTACTATTCCGCACGTCTGACAAACTCAATCGGAAATTCGGTCAAGGGCGACGCGGTCTCAATGCAGACTCTTGACCCCGAAAGCGGAACAGATGTGGGACAGTGGTATAATCTGAAATGTCTCAGCGTCTATCTTTCGGGTTCTGCAAAAAGAGCGGAGGTGCTGCGAGACTATGTTGACACAGCCGTTGCACAGAAGGGCTGGTTCATCAGCTATTGCCACGGAATCTGCGAAACGGGAGCAAACGAAAAGGCAAACAACATGACAACGGACGACGCAGAGGACTATTTCACATATATTGCCGAAATGCAGAAGGCAGGCAAGGTTTGGTGCGCAGGAATAAGCGAGGCGACAAAATACATAAGAGAACGTCAGTCATCGACCGTCACCGAAACGGGTGATTCAAGCATTATTCTCTGAACGGCAACATGTGCTACAGGCAAACAAGCTCAGCCTCGGCGTTCAGACTTGCAATTTTCGGGTATGACGACATAACAGAAGCGGATTTCGGACGAAAATTCCACATCAGCTTTGACGTGCTCAGTGAAAAGGACAGGGTGCTCAGCGGATACATCGGAACATACAGCCCGAAAATCAAGCTTTCCGACACAGAAGGAAACACGCAGCAGTATATAAACGCAAAGGCAAACGAATGGAATCACTTTGACCTTGACTATACGGTCAATAACAGTGATTACTTCACCGACAAAGCGGATAAACGCTCAATTTACATTGAAAGAGAAGGAACAACCGCAAAGAACACTCTGAATGTGGGTGAGACGCTGTATTTTGACAACTTCCGTGTGACCGAAACCGTGACAGATGTTAAAATCACGGCAGAGGACACAGACGGCGGAAATGCGCCGAGACTTGTTTTCAGAAACTCGGAGGTCAAAACACAGCCTTTCGGAAAAATGAATTATGTCAGAGACGGTGACGATTCCGACAAAACCTTCAGCGGAGGACGCGTGAGCGGAGAATCGCGCAGAATCTCGGACGGAAGGTATAAAAAGGTTTGGCTGAAAACGGCACTCAGCGAGTTTGACCCGACAGCGGACAAAACAAATCTGAAGCTGAATGTGACAAGCGGAACAAGCGGCACAATCAATGTGTTTGGCATGAAGGGTGACGCGAAAGACCTTGACCTTTCAAAGCTGAACTATATCAACGCTCCGATTAATGACCGTTTCGGAAGCGGCGCGGATTTGGAGCTTGCATACGGCGGAGCGGCAATCGGCAGCGTTGCGGTGACGGGTGCAGGTGAATATACCGTTGATGTGAAGGACTTCCTCTCAGACATGAAGGATCTCGGCGCGGAATATGCAGGATTTGTTCTCGCAGCAGAGGAAGGCGGCGGAGAAATCAGCTTCACCGTTCAGTCCGAAAGCGAGAAAAACAGCAAAACGGTATATTCAAAGCTGTTTAACTTTGATTCCTTGGCTGATGCACTCAGATACAGCAAGGCAGCAAAAAGCGAAGTGAACACACAGTATGACTTCACGGGGAACGGCATATCTGTGACATCTCTTGACAGCACTGTGAATCACGGCGCGGACGGCGGAAAATCAATTAAGGTTGCACCGACAGCAAATACGACAAACATAAAATTTTATAATTTGTTTGACCATGAGCTGACAGCGGCGGATTTGGGAAGAAGCTTTGACATTGATTTTTATGTGAAGGTCAATCCCGGTACTGAAACATCTTCATGTGCATTCTATGCCGGACTTATGTCATGGAACAGCGACTATGCAAACTACAACACGGTACAGTATGGTACGGAAAGCGACTATATCAAAAAATGTGTTGTTGCGGCTGCAAGCACTGACTGGATAAAATACACATATTCATTGACAGTCAGCGACTTTATGCTTGCAAACACAGCGGACAGAACTCAGAACCCGACGCTGTTCTCAATTAAATTTACAACAAGATGTGCAAGCAGAACGTTCTGGATTGATGATTTGAAAATAACCGAAACAACACCGTCGGGCAGCGATGAGGAGGTTGTGAACACAATCGGCGCGGCAGCAAAGGCGGTTTCAAACAAAGGCGTGACGGACGAGAACACCGTTTCGGTCGTTTCGCAAGGCACGGCAGGTCAGAGCTCAAAAACCTATGCATATTTCACAGGCAATGACTATGAAAACGTCAGATATGCGGCTCTTGATATGTATATAAAGAGCGGAATCGGAGGCACGTTCAGCATATATGCAATGGCAAATGCGGAATATCCCGAGAACATAAACTTCGGCAACGCACCGGCTCTCAGCGGAAATGCAGTTGCATTGAAAGTGAACGGAAGCGGTGCATACAGTGCGGATATTACGGATTTTGTGAAATCAAATCCTGCGGCAAGCTATGTGTTTGCGGTGACAGGTTCGGGAATTTCCGACCGCGAGTTCTACACACTCAACACAAATGCATTCACTGTCAATGAAGGCTGTGATTTTGAAAAAATCGGAGGCTTTGGCGGCACGATGGCTGCTTCGGACAGCGGTTTGAGACTGAGCGGAATTGACAGCACAGATGAAGGAATCAGATTTATGAATGTTTTTGGAAGCGGCACTGCGGCAGCGCAGGGAAGCTACAGAGCCGAGGCGGACATTCTGATTGAGGGCAGCGGCGATCAGAAAATCACTGTTGCTGCGGCAGACAAGAGCGGCGCGGTGAAGAGTCCGTCAGCGAAAGCTGCGTCGGCTTTATCAGAATGAGAGTGAAATATCTGTCCGAAAAACTCGGGAATCTTGCAATGAGAGACGCTTTTGAGGTTCCCTTTGTGTTGCCCGTCAAAATGTTTTGAAGATATTTCCGGTTTGACAGCTGAACGGTTTTTTCACCAATCCGTTTAAGCTCATCAACCTTTGTCTTTGCAAACGAAATTGCGTCTTCACCGTCCGTGCCTGCCGATGTTTCTGAGGATATTTCGTTAATCAGGCTGACAACGGGAGAACCGTGCTTTTTCATTGAGAAAATGCTGTAGCCGATTGCAAAAAGCAGACAAAGCGCAAGATCGACAGTAATCAGAAGTCTGACCTGTTTTTCGGGGCTTGCACCGACACTGTTCGGACTTATCAGTGTATATTTGATATTGCCCGCCGCGGACGACTTCTTTTCGGTATAAATATATGAGCCGTGCGGAAAGATGTCTTCAAGCTTTGTGCTTTCCGTGACTGCCTTGTCGTTGCTGAGCAGAATATTGTTGTCCGTGTCCGAAATCACAAAAAGATGGCTTGTCTGCTTTTGGATTTCCGCCATTTTTGCGGTGAAAATATCGTCATCAATCTCGGCAAAGAAAATAATCGGTTCACTCGTGTTTCCCGGAAAGCTGTTGCTGTTATAGCGGTATATAAGCTTTCTCCGCGTAATTCCGTCACATTCATATGAATATGCCGAAAACTCGTCTCCGTCTTTGATTCTTTCAAGCCAGCCTTCATATCCGTTTCCGCAATAGTTGTTTATATAGTACTTTTCGGGCGGATTAATCCCGAGAGGCGAGACAATCAGATTATATCCGGGAACATAGAATGACACGGAAAACGGTATCGGAATCTGAAGCGAATGGTCCGTGACATATTTTTTTAACTCGGTTGTATCATAGTAGTTCGCGTGTGAGATAATCTGTCTGTTCAGAATCTGTGACGGTACATCAGAAAAAAACAAAGACATCGTCAGTGATTTTATATCACCCAGGGCATCGTCAAAATATGCCTGATTGTTTGACACAATATAATTATTGTTCAGCCGGTTTTGTTTTGCGGTGTTTCTGCCGGTGAAGGTCAGAATGGGTATGTTGATTGCAAGCAGTGTCATGCTCAGAATAAAGTATGACCAAAACAGTGATGAGAGAAAGGCATTCCCCGGTCTGTGCAGAAGAAGCTTCATTTTTTTGATATTCATAATTATAACCCCGCCAATATTCTTTAATAATAAAATTATATTTCAAATATAATTGCATGTCAAGCAAAAAAGAATGCATCGTATCTTCAAAAAACGGCAAACCCTATTGAAATCGTTTGTTCGGTTAAAAATTGTCCATAATGAAATTTTTGCATATTGAAAAAAACGTACGGAATTTATATACTGTTAATATAAAATATGTGACCGCTGTGCGGTTTAATAAAATACGGTAAGGAGAGAGATGTATGAAAATCAAGAAAAGATATTTGATTGGCTTTGCGGCAGTCAGCCTGACTGCGGCGCTTGCACTTTGCGGCTGCGGAAAAGAAAAAAAGGACAGCTCGGAAGAACGTGAGCTGACATGGTGGTCGGAATTTGGGAATCAGTCGGTTGCAGGAGTCTCGAATTATGATGATTTGCCTGTTTTTCAAAAGCTTCAGGAAAAGTTTAATGTTGATATAAAATTCACCCACCCCGTCGCGGGACAAGTGAAGGAGCAGCTGAATCTTTTGCTTGCTTCACAGGATTTGCCCGACATCATTCAATATCAGTTTTATGAATGTCCGGGCGGTGCTCAAAAAGCAATTGATGACAATGTAATTATGTCACTCAACGACCTGATTCGCGACAAAGCACCGAATCTGAGCAAATATCTCAGCGAACACAAGGAAGTTGACAAGCTTGTGAAAACGGACGAAAAGCAGTATTACTGTTTTCCGCATATATACGGCGACGAATTTCTGCTCACATATTCCGGTCCGATTGTCAGACAGGACTATCTCGAAAAAATCGGCATGAAAAGTCCCGAAACAATTGATGAGTGGCATGACATGCTGGCAGCCTTCAAGACACAGCTCGAAATCGAATCACCCTACAGCGCACAGCTGCTCGGCTTGACAAACACCTTCCCGCAGGCATTCGGTGTCAGCAACACTGTCTTTGTTGACAATAAAAAGGTTAAGTTCGGACCGCTTGAGGACGGATATAAAGAATTTATCGAAACGATGCGCAAATGGTATGCTGAAGGTCTCATTGACAAGAACCTTGCAAGCCTTGACAAAAAGACTGTTTCACAGAATGTACTTAACAGCTATACGGGAGCAACCTACGGCAATACCTCCGGCGGAATCGGCACATGGATGGCTGCGGCACAGGACGGTTTCCGCGTTGCGGCAGCAAAATATCCTGTTCTGAAAAAAGGTGACAAGCCGATGATGGGACACAGAATTAACCCGTATTATCCGTTCGGCAGCGCATCACTCAGCACGCAATGCAAAAATCCCGAGCTTGCTGCGGAAATTCTGGACTACGGCTACAGCGAAGAGGGAATCCTTCTCTACAATTTCGGTATTGAGGGCGAAAACTATACAATGGAAGACGGTTACCCGAAATATACGGAGGCTATGACAAATGATTCCGAGGGCAGAAGCCTTTCGACAATGGTGGGCATATATACAAGCCCGAACGGCAATGCGGCAACAATTGTTGACAAGCGTTACATGGAACAGGTTGCAAAAATGCCTGAGCAGATTGAATCAATCAAGCTTTGGGCAGATGCCGACACAAAGGATCACTATATGCCGACGGTATATTTCACATCAGCTGAGGGCAGTGAGCTTGCAAGCCTTCAGACGGAGCTTGAATCTATCAGAGACCAGTATCTGCTCAAATTTATAACAGGTGTTGAGGATATGAGCAAATATGACACATTTATCGGCGCATTGAAGCAGACGGGTGCTGAAAGATATGTTGAGCTTTATCAGGCGGCATATGACCGCTATCTTGCAAAATAACAACAGGAGGAGACGTCATGACGACAAACAACACTATGACAGCATCGGTGCAAAAAAAGAACAAGCACTCCTTCGGCAGGCGTGCCGCGGCAGACTGGAAGGCAAATTCGGATTTATATATCATTGCGGTTCCCGTTTTGATATTCTATATCCTGTTTTGCTACAAGCCGATTTACGGTGCGGTGATTGCGTTTAAGGATTTTGTTCCCACAAAGGGAATCTGGGACAGCAGCTGGGTCGGATTCAAGCATTTTGAAGCTTTTTTCAAAAGTGCAAGCTTCTGGATTTTGATAAGAAACACACTGACAATCAGCTTCTATTCGATTTTGTTTGAATTTCCGGCTGCAATAATCCTTGCGCTTCTGATAAATGAAATATCAAACAAAAAATTCTCGCTGTGCGTGAAAACGGTTTCATATTTTCCGCATTTCATATCGCTCGTTGTTGCCTGTGCAATGATAAAATACTTTGTGTCGGGCAACGGGCTGATCGGCGGTCTTGTGAACCGTGTGACGGGAGGAAAGGTTGACCTTCTGAACGACCCGAAATATTTTGTTTCGGTCTATGTCGGCTCAGGTCTTTGGCAGCAGGTCGGCTGGAATTCCATAATTTATATTTCGGCTCTTGCCGCTGTTGATCAGCAGCTTTATGAAGCGGCGCGCATTGACGGGGCAAACAGATTTCAGGAGCTGATTCATGTCACCATACCGGGAATTATGCCGACAATCATAATTATGCTCATTCTGAAGCTCGGAAGCGTTCTTTCGGTCGGATATGAAAAAATCATTCTGCTTTACAATCCGCTCACATATGAAAGAGCAGACGTCATACTGAGCTATGTATACAGAAAGGGTTTGCAGGAGTTCAACTACAGTTTTTCCACCGCAGTCGGACTTTTTAACTCAACAATAAACTTTATCTTTCTTGTGCTGGTGAACTATATCAGCAAGAAAGTCAGCGAAATCAGTCTGTGGTAAGGGAGGAGAAGCATAATGAATAAATTGTCAAGAGGCGAGAAAATCTTTAAGGTTTTCAACACACTGTTTATGATACTCTTCATGATTGCCATGATATATCCGATGTGGTTCATACTTGTTGCGTCCTTCAGCAACAGCAATGAGGTTCTGAAGGCAGGAGGCATGATGCTTTGGGTTAAAGGGTATACAACCGCGGCATATCAAGCTGTATTTAAGCTTTCCACCATATGGAGCGGCTACAGAAACACATTGTTTATACTTATTGTCGGGGTTGCGATAAATATTTTACTGACAGCTCTCGGAGGATATTTCCTGTCAAGAAAAAATGTTATGTGGGGCAGACCGATTGCGCTTGCAATAATTTTTACAATGTATTTTCAGGGAGGAATCATTCCGCTTTATTTCACGGTCAAGGATTTACACCTTGACAACACGCTGTGGTCGCAGATTCTTCCGACCGCAATAAGCACATATAACCTGATTATCATGCGTTCCGCATTTGCCGCAATACCGGAAAGTCTTGAGGAATCGGCAAAGCTGGACGGCGCAAGACAATTCATAATTCTGTTCAGAATCATGTTCCCGCTTGCAATGCCGACTGTGGCTGTACTTATTCTGTATTACGGAGTGTATCACTGGAATGCATGGTTCCATGCAATGATATTTCTGCGTGACAGAGAAAAGTTTCCGCTCCAGCTCATTCTCCGCGAAATTGTGCTTTACAACACCACCGCGGACGATATGGCAGGTGCGGCGGACAGAGAATCAATCGGAGAAACAATTCAATATGCAACTATTGTTGTTGCAACGCTGCCGATTCTGGTTATCTATCCGTTCATGCAGAGGTTTTTTGTCAAGGGTGTTATGATTGGCGCTGTTAAAGGATAATTAAAATTCAGGGAGAGCAGGTGGCTGTGATGAGCAAAAAGAAAAAGGTTCTTGTGACAATGCCCGACGGGTTTGCAAAGGAGCGTTTCATAACAAAGGAAACACAAAGGCTGCTTGAAGAACACTTTGATGTGACATATAACGGACTCGGCAGAAACTACTCTCCGGAGGAAATAAAGAATGTCACAAAAGGTATTGATATTGTTATTACAGGCTGGGGAACGCCCTCACTTTCCGAGGCAGCGCAGTCTGCTGAGTGCTCAATTGAAATGATTGCGCATATGGCAGGCTCGGTCGGCGATCTTGTTTCGCAGACCGTGTATGACAAGGGAATAAAGGTTGTGAGCGGAAACCGTTTGTTTGCGGTGTCGGTTGCCGAGGGAACGATTGCATATATGCTGGCGGCACAGAGATATATTCCCGAAAATGTGACTGATATGCGCAGCGGTGCATATTGGAAAAAAGAAGGTTTTCGGGAAAGCAGAAGGATAATCGGCAGAACAATCGGAATTGTGGGCTGCGGCATGATTTCAAAGGAACTGATGAAAATGCTCCGTCCGTTCGGTGTGAGAATAAAGCTTTTTTCGGAATATCCGCAGGATAAGGAGTGGCTTGATGACATGAATGCGGAGCAGACAAGTCTTGATGAGATTTTTGAAAGCTGCTCAATTGTGTCACTTCATTCGTCGCTTTCCGAGAAGACGCGCGGCATGATTGGAAGGGAGCACTTTGAAAAAATGCAGGAAGATGCACTCTTCATCAACACTGCCAGAGGTGCAATTGTCAGAGAAAACGAAATGATTGAGGCTCTGAAAGCAAGACCCGATCTGAGAGCTTTTCTGGACGTATACGAAAAGGAACCGCTGGACGGCGAAAGCCCTCTCAGAAAAATGAAAAATGTCTATCTGATGCCTCACTGCGGCGGACCGACAATCGACATGTACGGTGAAATCGGACGCGCTGTGGCAGAGGACGTTATCAGCTTTGCGGACGGCGGCGCACTTCAATATGAAATAACCGCAGGTCAGGCAAGCAGAATGACAAAACAGCACTAAAACGATGTATATTTAAAGTTTAAAAAACCGTCTTTCCGAATTCGGAAGGGCGGTTTTGTTTTGTAAAAAACTTTACATAAATTTGACAAAACTATGATTTCGGATTTGACAAACCGCAGTTATAATTAAGTTTGTAAAGAGAAAAACAAAGAAAAAAGGAGAAAAGAGTTATGAAAAAATTGTTATCAATTGCGGTTTGTCTGGTATTGGCAGCAGCTGCGGCAACAGGCTGCGGCGGCAAAACGGAGAGCGGCACGGTGTCAACCGACGGTTCAACATCAATGGAAAAGGTTATCGGTGCTTTGGGAGAAGCATTCATGGAGAATAACAGCGGTGACACATTCACCTACAACCCGACAGGCTCGGGTTCGGGAATTACGGCAGTTTCGGAAGGACGCTGTGACATCGGTCTTTCAAGCCGTGCACTCAAGGACGACGAAAAAAGCAGCGGTCTCAAGGAAACAATCCTTGCATACGACGGAATTGCAATTATTGTAAATCCGCAGAACACAGTTGAGGATTTGTCCGTTGAACAGATTGCTAAAATATACACCGGTGAAATCACAAACTGGAGTGAGGTTGGCGGTGCTGACGGTGAAATCGTTCTGATCGGCAGAGAAGCCGGAAGCGGAACAAGAGACGGATTTGAATCAATCACCGACACAAGCGATAAGTGCAAATACCGTCAGGAGCTGACTTCAACAGGTGATGTAATAACAACTGTTTCTCAGAATCCTGCCTCAATCGGTTATGCTTCACTGGCATCGGTCAAAGACACAGTTAAGGCTCTGAAGGTCGGCGGAACAGCTCCCACAGAGGAGACTGTGAAAAGCGGCAGCTACGTTGTGCAGCGTCCGTTTGTGCTTGTCACCAAGGACGGCGAAAAGCTTTCGGCAACAGCTCAGAAGTTCTTCGATTTCGCAACATCTGCCGAGGCAGCTCCGATAATCTCAAAGGCCGGCGCGGTTGCGGCAAACTGACAGCAAGACGCATAACGGCGGCAATATGCCGCCTTATCGTCATATCTGAAAGGAAAATAATATGAAGAAAGCAGAAAGTATTATTCACGGTATATTCTTAATACTCGGTCTGATTACGGTGGGGTGTGTGCTGCTGATTACAGTATACCTCATTGCGTCCGGACTTCCGGCAATCGGCAAAATCGGGCTTGTGAAATTCCTGTTCGGCAAAACATGGGCATCGACGGCAGCCGAACCTCAATTCGGCATTCTGCCGTTCATACTCACAAGCGTCTACGGAACAGCAGGCGCAATTCTGATTGGTGTTCCGATTGGATTTTTCACCTCGGTATATCTTGCAAAGCTTGCACCGAAGCGCATAAAAAGCATTGTTGAGGCAGCAATCGGACTTCTTGCCGGAATACCGTCTGTTGTATATGGTCTTGTCGGAATGCTTGTTCTGGTTCCGGGAATTAAAAAAATGTTCGGAATTCCGGACGGTGCAAGCCTTTTGGCGGCAATAGTCGTTCTTGCAATAATGATTCTGCCGTCAATAATAAAGGTTTCGCTCACAGCTCTTGAAGCCGTTCCCAAGGATTTTGAAGACGCCTCTCTGGCACTTGGAGCAACCCCTGTTGAAACATATTTCCGTGTGTCTGTTCCGGCGGCAAAAAGCGGAATTGCGGCGGCGGTTGTTCTCGGCGTCGGACGCGCAATCGGAGAAGCAATGGCTGTTATGATGGTTTCGGGAAATGCGCCGAACATGCCATCGCTGTTTCAGAGTGTTCGCTTTCTCACCACAGCGGTTGCGAGCGAGATGTCATATTCCGCAGGACTTCAGCGTCAGGCACTTTTCTCAATTGCACTGGTTCTGTTCCTGTTTATAATGCTGATTAACGCAGTCCTGAATTGTCTGCTCAAACGCGGAGGGGAGAAATAATATGCTTACCAAATCAATTTCAAAAAAACGGCAAACCTACATTTGGTCAATGAAGCTTCTGATGTATGCGGCTGCGGCTCTGACCTGTGCACTCACGGCATTCATTTTGATTTATGTACTTGTAAAGGGAATACCGAATATAAGTATTGAGCTTCTGACAACAAGCCCGAGCTATATTTCGGAGCGTATCGGAATCCTGCCCGACATTCTCAACACACTGTATATCGTAATTGCGTCGCTTGTCATCGTGCTTCCGCTTGGAGTCGGTGCGGCTGTTTACCTGACGGAATATGCCTCAAACAAAAAGCTTGTCGGGATGATTGAATATGCCTCCGAAACATTGTCGGGAATACCTTCGATAATTTACGGACTTGTCGGAATGTTGTTTTTTTGTCAGTTTCTCGGCATGAAAACCTCACTTCTTGCGGGCAGCCTGACGCTTGTTGTCATGAATCTGCCGACCGTAATGCGCACAACTCAGGAAAGTCTGAAAACAGTGCCGCAGAGCTACCGTGAAGGAGCGTTCGGCTTGGGTGCCGGACGGTGGCGTGTTGTGCGGACGGTTGTTCTGCCGAGCTGCGTGGACGGAATCATAACAGGCTGCATTCTGTCGGTCGGAAGAATCCTCGGAGAATCTGCCGCGCTTCTCTTCACAGCAGGATTTTCACACACTCTGAACAACTTCTTTTTCGGTTTGAAAAACGCGGGAGCGAGCCTGACTGTTGCACTTTATGTTTACGCAAAGGAACAGGGGGAATTCGGAGTTGCATTTGCAATTGCGGCAATATTAATGCTGCTGACGCTGGTGATTAATCTTGCGGCGACCCTTGTCGGAAAATACTTTGAAAAGAGGAGAAGAATATGAGCATTATATCAGTAAATGATTTATGTCTTTGGTATGGAACCACCGAGGCACTGAAGCATATCAACATAGAAATTCCCGAGAAAAGCATAACAGCGCTTATCGGTCCGTCAGGCTGCGGAAAATCCACGTTTCTGAAAACAATCAACCGCATGAATGACCTTGTGGAAGGTGTCAGAATTACGGGGAAAATTGAATACGGCGGTCAGAATATTTTTGACAGCGCGGTTGATGTGAATGAGCTTCGGCGTGAAATCGGTATGGTTTTTCAAAAGCCCAATCCGTTCCCGATGAGCATTTACGACAACATTGCATACGGACCGAGAACACACGGAATCAGAAACAAAGCAAAACTTGATGATATTGTTGAAAAATCTCTGCGCGGTGCTGCGATTTGGGACGAGGTCAAGGACAGACTGAAAAAATCGGCTCTCGGTCTTTCGGGAGGACAGCAGCAGAGACTGTGCATTGCGCGCGCTCTTGCGGTTGAACCGAAAATACTTCTGATGGACGAACCGACATCAGCTCTTGACCCGATTTCAACTTCAAAAATAGAAGAGCTTGCAAGTGAACTGAAAAAGTGCTATACTATAATTATAGTAACTCACAATATGCAGCAGGCTGTGCGTATTTCGGATAATACGGCGTTCTTTCTGCTGGGTGAGCTTGTTGAATACGGAAACACCGAGAAAATGTTTGCAAATCCTCAGGATAAGCGGACTGAGGACTATATAACAGGGAGGTTTGGATAATGAGAAGCGGATTTGACAGGCAGCTTGAAAAGCTGAACAGTGAAATGATTGAAATGGGCGCTCTGTGCGAGCAGGCGATTGCAATGGCGGCAAAAGCACTGACTGAGGGCAGCGAGGCTCTTGAAAAGGAAATAATCGCGCTTGATTCCGATATAGACCAAAAGGAGCATGACATCGAGACGCTTTGCCTCAGAATGCTGCTTCAGCAGCAGCCTGTCGCAAGAGATCTTCGACAGATTTCGGCAGCACTCAAGATGATAACAGATTTGGAGCGAATCGGCGATCAGGCTTCGGATATTGCGGAAATTCTTGAAGTTATGGACGGCAGGACAGCCGCCGACTGCGAGCTTATTTCGGAAATGGCACGTGCGGCAATCCGTATGGTGACGGGCAGTATTGACGCATATGTGAAACAGGACACGGAGCTTGCGGAAAATGTTGCGAAAAATGATGATATTGTTGATGATTATTTTGACAGAGTGAGAAAAAGACTGATAAAAATGATAGCTGAAAACCCGAACGACGGTGAATATGCTATTGACCTTCTTATGATTGCAAAATATTTCGAGAGAATCGGCGACCATGCGACCAACATCGCCGAATGGGTTGTTTTTTCGGTCACGGGTGTTCATAAAGGAGGAGTCGAGCTATGAAAATCTGGTGTGTTGAAGATGATTCGGGAATCCGCGACATCGAGGTCTACACACTGAAAGCAACCGGTTTTGACGCTCAGGGCTTTTCGGACGGGAAATCTTTTTTTGAAGAACTCGAAAAAACACTTCCCGATTTGCTCATACTCGATATAATGCTGCCCGACACGGACGGCATTGAAATTCTCAAGAGACTGCGGAAAAGCGAGAAAACCAAAGACATACCTGTTATAATGGCAACGGCAAAGGGCACGGAATATGACAAAATCCAAGGGCTTGATTCGGGTGCTGATGACTATCTTGCAAAGCCCTTCGGTATGCTTGAAATGGTGTCGAGAGTCAAGGCTGTGCTCAGAAGGACGGGCGGCAGCAAAGCGGAAACCGTATTCAGCATTGACGGGCTGACACTTAACACGGAAGAACACACTGTCTTTGTTGACGGAAAAAGAGTTGTGCTCACATACAAAGAGTTTGAGCTTCTCAAGCTGTTTTTTTCGCACCGCGGAACTGTGTTTACCCGTGAACAGCTTTTTGCCAATGTGTGGGGACAGGACTATTTCGGAGAATCAAGGACGGTCGATATGCACATAAGAACACTTCGGCAAAAAATAGACCCGTACGGACATCTCATTGAAACAGTGCGCAATGTCGGATACAGATTGGAGGCGGAGGCATGACAAAAAAAATCTTTCGTTCAATTTTCACATCTTCCGTTTGCACTTTGGCAGCAGCACTTATTATAATATTCGGCGTGCTGTACGGATATTTTACGGAAACCGCGGAGCAGCAGCTCAGAAATCAGCTGAGTCTTGCGGTGCAGGGTGTTGAACTTTGCGGTACGGAATATCTTGACAGAATTTCGGAGGATAATATTCGGCTCACACTCATTGACCCCGACGGAACAGTGCTGTTTGACACGAATGCCGACCCTGCCGATATGGATAACCACAGCGGGCGCGAAGAAATCAAGGCGGCACTTGAAAAAGGAACAGGGGAAAGCTCAAGATTTTCGGCAACACTACTCGAAAAGACCATATACCGTGCAGAAAAGCTGACAGACGGACGCATTCTCAGAATTTCGGCAACAAGGCATTCGGTGCTTTTGCTTGCTCTCGGAATCATGCAGCCTTCCATCGTTGTGATTATGCTTGCATTGATTTTGTCGGCATATTTCGCAGGCAGAATGTCAAAAAGAATTGTTGAACCTCTGAATGCTTTGGATCTTGACCGTCCGCTTGAAAACAATGCATATGATGAGGTTGCGCCGCTGCTTTCGCATATTGAGCAGCAGAACAGAAAAATACGTGAACAGATTGCAGAGCTGAAAAGAACCCGAACGGAGTTTGAGGCAATCACTGACGGCATGGACGAGGCTTTGGTGCTTCTTGGTGCGGACGGCAAAGTGATATCGATAAACCGTGCGGCGGAAACGCTCTTTGATACAGATTCGGAGTGCATTGGGAAAAGCTTTTTGACAATTGAAAGGAATCATGACATCTGCGAGGCAATTGAGAATGCGCAAAAATGCGGACATTCAGAATTGGATATGGAGCGCAGCGGACGGGTATTCAGGCTCAACATCAGCAGAATCGGCGGCAAAACAACCCCTTTGGGAACGGTTATCCTTGCGTTTGACGTGACCGACAGGGTTTTTGCGGAGCGGAACCGCAGGGAGTTCACCGCAAATGTGTCGCACGAGCTGAAAACGCCTCTCCAATCAATCATGGGCAACGCAGAGCTGATTGAAAGCGGAATTGCCAAGGAGGCTGATGTGCCGCGCTTTGCGTCTGCAATCCGCAGCGAAGCAAAACGGCTTGTGACGCTGATTGAGGATATCATCAGATTATCACAGCTTGACGAAAAAGCCGAAATGCAAACAGAGCAGCTTGACCTTTTGGAAATTGCGTCAGAGACAGTATCCGAATTGAAATATGCCGCGGAAAAAGGTCACATAAGTATGACGGTATGCGGCGAAAGCTCCTATGTCACAGCCAACAGGAGACTCGTTTGCGAAATGCTGTTTAATATTTGCGACAACGCCGTGAAATATAACAGGGAAGGCGGAAATGTGACGGTTTCCGTATCGGCGGAGGAGCATCCGAAGGTTGTCGTCAAGGACACGGGAATCGGAATTCCGCAGGAGCATATTGACCGCATTTTTGAGCGGTTCTACAGGGTTGACAAAAGCAGGTCAAATGAAACCGGCGGAACGGGTCTCGGCTTGTCAATTGTTAAGCATGCTGCCGAGTGTCTTGGGGCAAAAGTTCTTGTTTCAAGCACTCCGGGTGAGGGAACATGCATTACGGTTGAATGGGAAAAATAAATTAAAAATCGGTTGTTCTCAAGCAGAGCGCAGCCGATTTTTATTATTGACGAAGTCCGCACTTTGAATTATAATACTAAAGTGTACGGAGCGTGGATTGAAAAAAATATGTTACCGGTTTATACTTAGTCTACGGAGGTGGAAAACGTGAATTTAGACAAAAACGGAGAGACACTCCGCAGATTGCGAAAAGCAAAGGGGTTAACACAAAAACAGGTTGCCGACAGACTCGGAGTTGTTCCGAAAACGGTTTCAAAGTGGGAAACAGGAAACGGATTTCCTGATGTTTCAACCGTTTCCGCTTTGGCTGATATTCTCGGTACAAGCGAGCGGATTCTTCTGTCGGGTGAGCTTGTGCAAAACGAGGAGGAATCGGGTAACATGAAAAAAACAAAGTTCTATGTATGTCCTCATTGCGGAGGAATTATGTACGGAGTCGGAAAAGGCAAGGTGCTTTGCTGCGGAAAACAGCTTGAGCCGCTTTCTGCAAGAGATGAAGATGAGAGACACACGATTTCTGTTACGGAAACGGACGGTGATGTCTGTGTCAGCTTTAACCACGAAATGAATAAAGAACACTACATTGCATTTGCCGCATATGTTGCGTTTGACAGGGTTCTGACGGTGAGACTTTATCCCGAACAGGATTCGGCAGTACGGTTTCCGAAAATGTACGGAGGAAGTCTGTATTTTTATTGCAGCCGTCACGGTCTGTTCTGTCATAAAGCAACGGATAATAAGAAAAAATGTACCGCAGGTGCAAGTCTCACAGCGCTTATGTCCGCGTTTGCAAGGGCATATCACACTGAAAACGGCAATCCTCTGATTTTCAGAGATGAATTTGCAAGAAAAATGTTTTCGGACGAGGAATATGACAGAATTTCGGGATATATTGCCGCAGGCGCAGATGATGTTGAGAAATATATCAACACACAGCTTGCGCCCGTACCTGTATCAAGAGCAAAATTCTGCGAGGAAACCATGGAAACAGCGAGGAAAACAGGAACAAATCAGTTTGTTGTTCTCGGGAGCGGTTATGACACGTCTGCACTGAAATATTCCGAAACGGGCATATGTTCGTTTGAGCTTGACAGAACAGCAACGATCCTTGATAAAAAGAAAAGGCTGGCACGCGGAAACATTAAGCTGTCCGAAAATCTCAAATTTGTTCCGGCTGACCTTGAAAGAGAAAGCTTGGCGTCTGCGCTCATACGGAGCGGATTTGACAAACGGAAAAAAACTCTGTTTTCGTGCCTTGGTCTGTTATACTATATGAATGAAAAGCAGATTTCGCGGCTTTTTGCGGAAATTTCACGCATTGCCTCTGACGGTTCGGCGATTGTGTTTGATTTCGGCGACAGTCATATTTTTTCATCTGAAGTCCCGAGAGCCCGCGAAATGCTGAAAATGGCGGAGGAGGGCGGTGAACCCATGAAGTCCTGCTTCGGCTATCAGACGCTTGAAAAAATGCTTGAAGAACATGGGTTTTTGCTTTATGAGTTTTTGAATGATTCGGATATTCAGGACAGATACTTTAAAAACAGTTCTGACGGGCTGAAGGCTTTTGAGAATGTGAACCTTGCGCTGGCAGTGAAAAAGCTTTAGCCGGAAAATTTCAAATTTATTTTGGCAAAATTATTGACATATTTTTCTGACTGTGGTATAATCTAATAGTTATCAACCTATTGCTTAGTTTGGGGGCTGAGGATTCACCGCCTCATACCAAGCTTTCAGGGGCTTTAATTTAAATGGAGGTGAAAATATGCTTAAGGAAAGAAAAGAGGAAATCATCAAGACACACGCAACACACGAGGGCGACACAGGTTCCCCCGAAGTGCAGATTGCTCTTCTTACAGAGAGAATCAACCATCTTAATGACCACCTCAAAACACACAAGAAGGATCATCATTCAAGACGCGGTCTTTTGAAAATGGTCGGTGTCAGAAGAAGCTTTCTTAACTATCTCATGAAGAACGATATCGACAGATACCGTGCTATTGTTGAGAAATTAGGTCTCAGACACTAAAATTCAGTGGTTTAAGTCTTTGCCCGGATGCGGGCAAAGACTTAATTCGTATTTTAATACTAAAAACGAGAGTGTTTATGC
>CAKSIW010000034.1 GCA_934463175.1 uncultured Clostridia bacterium
AACGGTTTGAACAGGGGTTCAAGCCGTTTGGCTTTTGCTGAACAAGTGAGGGAAAATACATATGCTGAAATATTTGAAAAAATATTGGCTGTGGTGTGTGCTTGCACCGCTTTTTATGCTTGGCGAAATCACCATGGATTTAATTCAGCCCGATTTGATGGCAGACATTGTTGACAACGGCGTTCTGACGGGAAACATGCCGGTGATTGCGGAAACGGGAACAAAAATGCTTGTCTTGGTGCTTTCCGGCGGAATCTGCGGCGTTTTGAGCGGAGTTTTCGCAAACTTTGCGGCGCAGGGTTTCGGAAACGATCTCAGAAAGGCTGTTTTTGAAAAAATAATGAAGCTTTCATTTCAGCAGACCGATGAGTTTTCAACGGGATCGCTGATAACCCGTCTGACAAATGATGTGACACAGGTTCAGACAATGGTTATGATGTCTGTGCGTTCCGTAATCAGGTGCGGAATAATGTTTTTCGGAGGAATTGTTATGCTCAGGCTGCAATCGGCGCGGTTTGCACGTGTTGCGGCATACGGACTTCCGTTTGTTGCGGCTTTTGTCTGGTTCTTTATGAAAAAAGCATCGCCGTTGTTTTCTGTTGTTCAGGAAAAGCTTGACAGAATAAACTGCATAATGCAGGAGAACATTGCAGGTGCAAGAGTTGTGAAAGCATATGTCAGGGAAAAACACGAGCTTGGGCGGTTTGACGAGGCAAATGAAGAGCTGAGCGGAATAAATCTGCGAGTGCAGTATCTTCTTGCGTTTATGAATCCGTGCATGAATATTGTTCTGAACACCTGCGTTGTCGGAATTATTATTGCCGGAGGATATTCAGTCAGGACAGGCGGAGGAGTGACACCCGGTGAGATTATGGCGGCAATAACATATATGTCGATGATATTGCACGGCATGATGTTTCTTGCAAATATCTTTCAGACATTCACGCGTGCGGCAGCATCGAGAAAAAGAATCTGCGAGGTTCTGGAGTGCAGAATTTCAATATGTGACGGAGAGGGAGAGTGCAAAGCTTGCGAAAAAGGCACAGTTGAATTTCGCGACGTCAGCTTTTCATACCCTAACTCATCGGGTCAGCTTGTTCTTGAGGACATATCATTTTTTGTCGGAAGCGGTGAAACTGTTGCGATTATAGGGGCAACAGGCAGCGGAAAAACAACGCTTGTCAGTCTTATTCCAAGGTTTTATGACGTGACGTGCGGTGCTGTTTTGGTTGACGGTGTGAATGTCAAAGACTATAGCCTTGAAGCTCTGCGTGACAGAATTGCAATTGCGGCGCAGAAAACAGAGCTGTATTCCCGCAGTGTTGAAGCAAACATACGCTGGGGGAGAGACGAGGCACGCCCTGCTGAAATCAAGAAGGCGGCAGAAACCGCAAAAGCCGATGAATTTATATGTGAAAGTGAATATGGCTATCACACACAGGTTGCAGAGGGAGGCCGCTCGCTTTCGGGCGGACAGAAGCAGCGCATATCAATTGCAAGAGCCGTTCTGAAAAAAGCGGAAATCCTGATTTTTGACGATTCGACAAGTGCTCTTGATCTCAAAACGGAATCAGAGCTTCAGCAGGCTTTGCGTGAAGAGTGTCCCGGAATAACAAAGATTATTGTTGCACAGAGAATTGCGTCTGTCAAGGACGCGGACAGAATTATTGTGCTTGACGGCGGCAGGATCTCGGCTTGCGGAACTCACAGCGAGCTTTTTGCCGAGTCGGAGATATACCGCGACATATGTATCTCACAGCTGAAAGAGGGTGAGAGTGAAAAATGACGGATTTTGAAAACGGTGTTCCGAAAGGCTTTGAAAAGCGCGGAGACAGTGAATCAAGATATCGTGTGACAGAGGAGAGGACTGCGGGGCAGCTGCGGTTTGGGAGACGCGGCGGAAGAAACATGGGTCAGCCTGTTGAAAAGCCGAGGGAGGCACGGAAAACCGTGCTCAGACTTTTGAAATATTTCGGTCAGTTCAGAAACACGCACATTCTCCTGCTTGCAGCGGTTATCCCGGTTGTGTTCACCGCACTTGCCGCACCTGCAATTCAAGGGGCGGCTATTGACGAAATTGCTGCTCGGAATTGGGAAGGCTTGCGCCGTCTTGTAATTTTGCTTGCGATAGTGTTTCTTGTGAACGTTTTATGCACTCTCGCACAGTCGCTCCTTGCGGCAAAACTCAGTCAAAGCATTGTCAAGCTTATGCGCCATGATTTGTTCGGAAAAATTGACCGTTTGCCGATTGCATATATCGACACTCATTCAAGCGGAGATATAATGAGCAGAATGGCGAATGATGTTGACAATATATCAAGCACAATCTCACAAAGTCTGGGGTCGCTGGTTTCGGGCGTGCTGACTGTGCTTGGAACAACGGCAATCATGTTTTATTATTGTCCTCAGCTGACAGCAATAACACTTTTGACCGTTGTGCTGTCGGTGACTGCATCAAAAAATATGTCAAAGGTTATGCGCAATGCATACCGCAGACGCTCGGAGACTCTTGGCAGGCTGAACGGGCATTCTGAGGAAATGATAACCTCATATTGCTCGGTGGCGGCATACAACAAGCAGAAGGATATTATTGAAGAATTCAACCGTGCGTCGGACGAGCTTGCCTCGGCAGGCACACGTGCGGAAATTCTCGGCGGTTCAATGGGACCGCTGATGAATTGCATTTATAACATCAGCTTTGTGATTGTTGCGGCATTCGGAGGATATTTCGCGGCAAAAGGAATAATTACAATCGGTGTTATCTCCGCATTCATAATTTATGCAAGACAGTTTTCGCGTCCGATAAATGAAATTGCACAGCTTTACGGTTCGGTTCAAACCGCAGTTGCAGGGGCGGAACGGGTTTTTGAGCTTATTGACAGCCCCGACGAGGACAACAGCGGAAAATCATTAATGCCGGAGGGCGGCGGAATTGAGTTTCGGAATATATGCTTTTCCTATGTTAAAGGAAAACAGGTTTTGCATGATTTTAACCTTAAAATAAAGCAGGGTGAAAAGGTTGCGCTTGTCGGTGCGACGGGAAGCGGAAAAACAACCGTTGTTAATTTGCTCATGCGGTTCTATCCGACCGATTCCGGACAGATTATGATTGACGGAGTTGATATTTGTGATATAAGCCGTGATGAGCTTAGGAGAAACACTGCAATTGTGCTTCAGGACACGGTTTTGTTTTCGGACACCATTGCGAATAACATCAAATATTCAAATACGGAGGCAACCGATGAACAAATGCTTCAAGCGGCAAAGCTCAGCAACTCGTCATATTTCATCGAAAAGCTTCCGCAGGGATATGAAACCTATCTTTCCCGTGCGGGGACAAACCTGTCTCAGGGACAGAGGCAGCTGCTGAACATTGCGAGAGCGGTGCTTGCCGACCCTGAAATACTCATACTTGATGAAGCGACATCGTCGGTTGATACCCGAACTGAGAAAAATATTCAGGACGCAATGGTGCGGCTGATGAAGAACAGGACAAGCCTTATTATTGCACACCGTTTGTCAACAATTCGTGATGCTGACAGAATTGTTGTTATGGAAAACGGAAGAATTGCGGAAACGGGAAATCATGATGAGCTGATTGAAAAACAGGGAAAGTATTACGAATTGTATATGACACAGTTTTCAGGAAAAAACATTTAAATTTATATAAAGAGAGGGAAATAATTATGAAAAAACTCGGATTACAGCTTTACACAATCAGAGACTTTATGACAACGGAGGAGGACATTCGCGAAAGCTTCATGAAGATGAAGGCGGCGGGATATGACCAGGCACAGACCGCGGGCTGTGCAATACCGTATGCTGACTTTGGAAGACTTGCAAAGGAAAACGGCATTGAAATTGTCGGAACACATGACAATTTTGACATGATGGTTAATGACTTTGAACAGTCTTTGGAAAATCACAAGCTGCTTGGCACGAAAAACATGGGCACAGGCGGTTTTTGGTTCAGCAAAATTGAAGAGATTGAGAAGTTTATCGAAAAGGCTAATATTGTTGCCGAGAAGGCTGCAAAGAACGGTATGAAGTTTACATATCATAACCACAGCCATGAGTTCATCAGACTTGAAAACGGAAAAACCGCATTTGAAATGCTCATCGACGGTCTGGACAAAAACAACACAAGCTTTGTGCTTGACACCTACTGGGTTCAGCACGGAGGCGGCGATCCGCGTCAGTGGATTGAAAAGCTTGCAGGAAGAATTGACATTCTGCATCTCAAGGATATGTGCCGCGTGAAGGCTGAACATGATGTTCAGCAGATAACCGAAATCGGCAGCGGCAATATGAACTGGGACGGCATAATTGAAAGCGCAGAAAAAGCGGGTGTGAAATATTATGTTGTTGAGCAGGATATAAATTGGAAACCGAACTGCTTTGCGTCTATCAGAAAAAGTGCGGAATATCTTCGCAAGTATATGGATTAATTATCAGACAAAAAAATGGTCTGCCGAATCCGGCAGACCATTTAATATTTTATTATTTGCTTTCGGCAATAACCTTTTCAACCACATTCGGCGGTGCTTCGCGGTATGCTTCAAATTCAAATTCATAGCTGCCCTTTGCCTGTGTCATTGACCTTAAATCTGATGAATATGAATGCATCTGAGCCATCGGAACCTCACCTTCAATGAGAGTGATTCCGTCGCCCTGCGGAGTCATGCCGAGCATCTGACCGCGGCGTTTGTTTATATCACCGATTATATCGCCTGTATAGCTGTCGGGAACATACACCTTGAGATGTCCGATTGGTTCAAGCAAAACAGGGCTTGCCTGCTCCATACCTGCTTTGAATGCAATTGATGCGGCGGTTTTGAATGCCATTTCGGACGAATCAACGGGGTGATATGAGCCGTCAAGCAGAGTTGCCTTGACGTTTACAACAGGATATCCTGCAAGGACACCGTGCTTCATGCTTTCCTGCAAGCCTTTTTCAACGGCAGGGAAATAGTTCTTGGGAACAGCTCCGCCGAAAACCTTTTCTTCAAACACGAGCGAATCACTCTCGCAGGGTTCAAACTCAATCCAGACATGCCCATATTGTCCGTGACCTCCGGACTGTTTTTTATGCTTGCCTTCAACCTTAACCTTTTTGCGTATTGTCTCGCGGTATGCAACCTTCGGCTCGGTCAGCGAAACCTCAACACCGAATTTGTTTTTCAGCTTGCTCACCAGAATATCTATGTGCTGATCACCCATACCCTTAATGAGTGTCTGATGTGTCTCTGTGTTGTTCTCAACACGGAAGGTTTTGTCCTCGTCCATGAGCTTTGTCAAGCCCTGGCTGATTTTATCCTCGTCGCCCTTTGTTTTAGGTACAACTGCAAGAGACATGTTCGGCTTCGCAAAATCAATGCCGTCAATCACAATGCGGTCATTTATGCTGCAAAGAGTGTCGCCAGTGTTTGTTGCGGCAAGCTTTGTCACTGCACCGATGTCGCCTGCATTCAGCTTTTCAACTTCAATTTGCTTCTTGCCGACAAGAGCAAAAATCTTGCCTATACGTTCGTTTGTCTGCGAAACGGAATTGAAAACCGTTGTGTCGGGAGTCATAATTCCGGAATACACTTTGAAATATGACAGCTTGCCGACATACGGATCTGCAACCGTTTTGAAAACAAGAGCTGCAAGAGGGTCATTAACTGAAACCTTTCTGCGTGCGTCCGAGCCGTCGGGCTTATGCGCAATGAAAAATTCATCGGACGAATCTGATGACGGGAAGTATGCGTTAATTGCATTCATAAGTGAAGAAATGCCAAGCTTGCAGTATGCGCTTCCGCAGAGCACGGGGACGATGTCGCCTGCTGCGACTCCTGCACGCAGAGCGGAGTAGGTTTCCTCGAGCGTAAACGATTCGCCTGCAAAATACCTCTCCATGAGCTCCTCGGAGCTTTCAGCAACCGCCTCGTTTATCATTTCGCGTATCGGCGCGATGTCGTCCTCCATACCTTCGGGCATGGAAGCTGTCACAGTTCTGTCACCGTCAAATTTTCTTGCTTCGCCTTCAACAACATTAACAAAACCTGTTATCGTGTCGCCTTCTCTGATCGGAACCTGGAACGGTGCAATCTTTTTTCCGTATTTTTCCCTGAGCTGCTCCAAAACGCCGTAATAGTTCACGCGTTCGTCATCAACCTTGTTGATGAACACAATTTTGGGAATGCCTGCCTCTTCAGCATATTTCCATGCCTTTTCAGCACCGACGGTCAGACCCGATTTTCCGCTCAGAACAATAAGCGCAGCATCGGCAACACGAACGCCCTGCTGAACCTCACCAACAAAATCAAAAAATCCCGGTGTGTCTATGATATTAAACTTTGTTCCGCTCCAGTCGCACGTTGCAACAGCGGCACTGATTGAGAATTTGCGTTTGATTTCTTCGGGATCGAAATCCATAACGGTGTTTCCGTCCTGAGTTCTGCCCATTCTTTCAACAGAGCCGGCAGTGTAGAGCATAGCCTCGGCAAGAGATGTCTTTCCTGAGTTTCCGTGCCCCAGCAGACAAAAGTTTTTGATTTTTGATGATTCGTATAGTTTCAACTTTCAACCCTCCTGTATGTGTATTGAATAAAATTGCTATATCTTGATTATACTTGATATTGCAAAGATTTTCAACCAAAATACAACCAATAATTTTTTTATTTTTTATGCACTTTTGCTAAAATTACTTTTTTGCCGCTTTTGGCTGTGTTAAGCCGTGCCGTATCCTTTATGCTTTTAAGCTCATTTTGGATTTTTTCAAGCTCGGTGTGAATTGCGGACAGCTCTTTCCTGATAAAAGCATAATCTGTTTTGTCAGGAATTTTTTCGCGGCTGCTTTGTTCTCCGTCAGTCACCCAAAATCCGTCTGACGGGTCGAGAGTGCGTTGTGCCAGCCCCATTTTTTCCATTATTTCTGTCTTTTTTTTCTCAATTTCCTGTCTGCGCCGGTCATTTTCTTCCGCGGCGGTCGGATTAACGGTCGGCGGCTGAGGTGAAATTCGTTTTTCAAAAAAATCGGGCTCGTCAAAAAGAAAAAGCTTTTTCTCATCTGTATATCCCAAATTATGCCGGACATTTCCCGAATATGCACAGCACAGTTTAATCGGAACGGTTTTGTCTTTTTCGCCAAACTTTTTTTCATCAAGACGGCTCCACACTGCCGCTGACGTGTCATAATTGCTCAGAATGACATAGCTGTTGTCATACCAGAGCAGTCTCGCCCCGCCGTTTCCGCAGGAGAGAATGGGAGCCGAACAGCTGTCGGTGTGCCGTCTGGTGAGCTGCTGTGCGGAAGAAAGTGTGCCGTCGGCAGTCAGAGTTCGAAAATAAATTCCGCCGCTGAGCTTATAGCTCATGTATAGCTTGCCGCGGGAAAAACATGCATAAAAGCAGTGTACCTGCCGTCCGCGGTCTTCAATTTTTATATATTCACCTGTGCGCCCTGATTTTTCCGAAAATACCTTATATCCGAAAGAGCCGTCCGTGCCGCTGTGGAAAACGAATATGCCGTCCGTCCCGTCTGCAACGGAAAAAACGATTTTGTTTTCTTCCGAAAGAACGGCAAGCTCCTCATGTGCTTCTTCGGTGTCGGATATTTTTTGAATGCGGACCGCAGTGCCGCGCTGCCCTTCTGCTGTGTATATAATATAAGGATTGTTTTTCAGACACGAATGGACAGAAACAACCGGCAAGCCTACGCTGTCCTCAGCTGCATTGTAAATGCAGCGTTTCAGCCATTTGCCGTCCGACGTGTGCCGCAAATACGTTACGCTGCCGCCGGAATCGGAAAAGACAGCATGAAGAGTGTCTTTTGAATCAATTGATGCGTCAAAACAGGAAATCCTGTCTGAAAGCACAAACGAGGCTTCATCGCGTATTAAGCCGTTTGTTATACTGCTGCACAGAAGCTCTGACGAATCATCTGTTCGGAGATAATATCCGTCAGAGCCGTTTGATTTTTTCAGAATTATATCATTCATTTCTTTGCCTCCCAAAGTGTTATATATATAATATACAGGATATTTTTCAAAATTATTTTTGTTCCGCGGATATTCATTGGCTGTAACTCTTTTTTTCATTCGACATATTATGTAATGAAGTCGGAAAACTCAAAATTTTGAATTAACAGGAGGAATTATCATGAGTGATAGACGTGAACGCGCACAGGAAAACGCGGCAGCTCTTGCCGACCGCTGTGCGGAGATTGAAGAAAGATGTGAGCGAAGAAGCTGCGGCTTCGGCAGTCCGGTTTGCATTCACACGGATCAGGTTTATGATTCGTGCAAAGAACGTGACTGCGTTAAGGATCAGAGGGTTTATTTCACAAATGCAGGTCAGGAAGTAATCGACCGCGCAATTAACGTTAAGATTAAAAAAGCTGAAATTATCTGGGTGTATACAACGGTTGAACCCGTTCCATTCAACCGCGGATTTTTCACGGTTGACATCAAGTATTTCATAAAGGTTACTGTTGAAGCATTCCGCGGTGTTTCATGCCCGACGGAGCTTGAAGGACTCACTACATTTGACAAGAAGGTTATTCTTTTCGGTTCGGAAGGCAGCGTTAAGATATTTGAATCAACATCAAATGATTGCGATGATATTACCGAGCTGTGGCAGAAAAACAATCTGCCGAAGGCTGTTGTTGAGGTCGTTGACCCAATTGCGCTGTCGGCAAAGCTGGTGAACAAGGAGGATTGTTGCTGCTGCTGTGACTGCAATGAGCATTTTCTGGCAATTCCCGAAAATATCTGCGCATGTTTCGATGATGAGCTTTATATCGGCGATGACGGAAAGATGGTTCTCGCAACTCTCGGCTTGTTTACAATTGTTAAGATTGAAAGAAATGTTCAGCTGCTCATTGACGCAGTTGACTTCTGCATTCCCGAAAAGGAATGCCCTGCTGCAACGGAGAGCAATCCCTGTGAGCTTTTCAACACAATACGGTTTCCTTTTGATGAGTTTTTCCCGCCTCAAAAGGGCTGTGACGGCTTTGATGATTTGAAAAATCCGGGCGGCTGCGGCTGTGGCTGCGGCTGCCGCTGAAAACGGCATGAAGATGCATAATTGATTAAGCAAAAACGGCGCAGCCGAAAGGCTGCGCCGTTTTTGGTGTGTAATCAATCAAAGTAATCGGGAAAAAGAAATACTATTTCAAAGAGTTTAAGTATTGCTTGCGGTAATTGTTGGGGGTCATTTTTGTTTGATTTTTAAAGTTTGCCACAAAATAGTTAAGGTCGTTGTAGCCGACTTTTTTGGAAATTTCATGAATTTTCAATGTGGTGGTTTCCAGCAGCTCCTTTGAACGTTCAATTCTGATTTTATTGAGATATGAATTAAAGGTGCAGTTGGTTTTTTGCTTAAACAGTCTTCCTAAATATGCCGTATTCATATGAAATTCCGCAGCAAGCAGCTTCAGCGACAGGTTTTCGCTTAAATGAGCCGATATATAGTCGAGAATTTCGGATATTATATTCAGTGAAGCGGCTTTGCGGTCATCTATCATGCTTGATATTGCAATGCTGAAAAAATCGTTGAGAAAAAGCTTTGTTATTTCAATGTGAATATATTCAAGCCTGTTAAATTCAACCAGCAGCGACATAAGCCTGATGATTATATCGGGATTGCGGACGGAACGCAGGGTGGTTGATGTTATGGAGCTGACATACAGCTTTACGGAGTGAACCACAATCTGCTGCGCCTGAAGCTCATCGGTGAAAAGAGATATATATTTGTATGTTTCTTCAAGATTTGCTTTCTGCGCTGCGGCGGTTATCATGTCGATTATTTCGGGTTTTTTTAAGAATCTGTTGAAATTAACGTTTTTCACCGTTTCGTAGTTCAAAACAGCTCCGGGCGAGGAATAGAACTTTTTGTCCTTGAGCATTTCAATGCTGGCTTTTGAATCGGATATTTTTGATATATTCGTCACAGGCTTGCCGATGAGAATTGAAAAAGCCTCATTCGATTCATATGACAAAGCGTTTTTAATCGTTTTCACAAATTCGGCAGTGTCTGTGTATCCCGAGTTTTTGCCGAAAGGAACTATTGCGAATATATTGTTGTTTGAAATATGAGATATTGCATAGCTTTTGCTGTCAACAAAAAACTTTTTCAGACAGTTGTATGCCCTTTTAACGGAGGCCGATGTTTTTTTCCTGTTGCCCGACATGTGAAGAACAGCAGGTGCTTCTTCTGCAATGATTTCCACATAACAGCAGCAGCTTGCGGACGAGAAAGCGGAGGGGAGACGGTCGGTTTTTTTCTCATTTCCCGTGTCGTTCAAAAGGTCTGTGATCACAAGCTCGGAGGTTTTTATATTTTGCTGTATTTCCTGATGTATTGCGGTCAATGCGGAAATCAGCTCGCTTTCCTCAATGGGCTTTAAAAGGTAGTGCGAAACACCCAAAGACATGGCTTGCTGGGCATATTCAAACTCGGCATAGCCTGTGGAAATGATAAACATAATTTGTGTGCTGAACTCGCGTACCTTCTGAATCAGCTCAATTCCGCCGATAAGCGGCATATTTATATCTGTGATAACAACGTCGGGGCGGTTTTCCTTAATGAAGTCAAGAGCAGCCTGTCCGTCGGACGCAGTGCCTGATATATTAAAGCCGAGACTGTTCCAATCAATCAGGAGAGGAAGTGATTGAAGAATGACTTTTTCGTCATCAACAATTAAAATATTATACATTATTTATCGCCTCTCCTTGTATTGTAATTAAAACACGGGTTCCTCCTGACGGAATATTTTCAATGAGGAAGCTGTAGCTGTCGCCGTAAAACAATGAAAGCCGCTTCAATATATTCGGAATGCCTATATGTTTTTCCTCGGGATTATCCGTTCTTTTGTAAATGTTGTCAATTGCCTCCTGCGTTATTCCGTGACCGTTGTCCTCAACTAAGATTGAAAGTTTTTCATTGTCATAATCAATCCGTATGTCTATCTTTTCCGTGTCCATTGAGTAGAATGCATGGGTGCAGGAATTTTCAACAAAAATCTGAATGAGCATTTTCGGAATTTTAAGGCTGTAGACCTCGGGCGCACAGATGATGTTATATTCAAGCGTTCCGCTGAATCTGAAATTCTGTATGGACAGATATTCGCGGATCAGAGTCAGCTCCTTTTCAACCGTAATGAGCTGATCTGTCCACATGAGGGAGTTTCTGTAGAACTTGGAAAGAGTTTTCAGAATCTCGCCGGTTTCCTTTTCGCCGTTCATAACGGCTCTAAGCCGTATTGATTCCATTATGTTAAACAGAAAATGCGGATTTATCCGGCTGTACAAGGCGTTCAATTCGTTTCTTTTGCTTTCAAGTATTATCTCGGTGTTTTTAATTTTGGTATGATATACTTCATTTATGAGATATTCGATTTTTGAAAAGGTAACATTGATACCGTCCGCAAGTATTCCGATTTCGTCCTTGGAAATCAGTGACGGGTCAACCTTTTCAAACTGTTCGTCCTTTGCTTTTTTAATTGTTTGAGTCAGTGCCGTAAGCCTGAATTTCATGTTGTTTGTAATATAGAAAATCCATATGGAGGAAAGGGCAAGCAGAAGCAGAAATAATAAGAATATTATAACGAGCTTCGGTTCAATCAGGCTGAAAAAGGAAAAGCTTGCTTTCGGGGAAATAATTTTCCACTCCGACGGAATTGACATGCTGCTTGAAATATATCTGTCAAGCTTTTTGCTGCCGATTGCCATCGGTTTTTCCTCCGAACGGGGATATACGATATTTGTGTTTTCATCAATTATCATAACCCTGTCGGTGAAGTCGTTCTGAATCGATTCGTTCAGTATTTCGTCAATGATAAAATCCAGCTTGACAAACGAAAGCTTTCCGCTGCTGACAAAATCAAGCGATCTTATGAAACTGAGAGTGGTGGTTCCGTAGACATTCGTATACGTAAAGAAAAACTTGTTCTGTCCCTCGGACATATAGCTGTCATACCATTCGTTATTCATGGTGGCATCGTTGAGACGGGTTATGTAAATCCCGTTGTTTACATTTTCGTTTTCGGTGTAAATCATCACCGATTTCTGAATTGAGTTCACAATCAGGGAGTTCACATAGTTATCAATTGCGATGGTGTTGTCATATCGTGTTATGGTATCGGTTTTCTGAGGCGAGCTGAATATGCTGTATATAACGTCCTTGTTGGCATATATCTGGTCGGAAATCAGCACCCCGATGTTCAGACTACGTTCGATTTTTGAATTGACAAAATCCACGTTTGCCTGTATGCTCTTGTCATATTTGTCTCGGAAATACTGGGCAAGGGATACCGAAAACACAATTGTGAGAATTATATGGGGTATGAGAATACACAAATAATAGACGCTGAACATTTTGCGCCGAAAGCTGACATTATTCAACCAATTTCCAATTCTTGACATATAACTCCCCCCGCGGTTTTACACATCTGAGCATAGAAATATTATACAGAATGTACGGCTGTTTGTCAAATGGACAATATAATCTGCAAAAAATATAAAAAGCCCGAAAAAACGCTGTGCAGGGCAGTTTGGGGAACCGAGGCGTTTCGGAGAATAAAAAAATGGTATAATTTATCCATGTTTTAAGTGTAATTTCTTTATTGAAAAAGCACAAAACGATTGATAAAATTATTACAGAAAGATAAAACAATAAAAAGATAAGGAGAGGAAGCAATGAAAAAGAAGGGCGTGGTGCTGTGTGCGGCACTTTTGGCAATGACACTGGTGTTTTCGTCATGCGGAAAGGAAAACAAAACAGAGGAGACTGACAGTTCCTATGCAGATTCAAATGTAAATGCGGCAGGACAGCTCCCAATAGTAAAGGATAAGATTTCACTCACAATCGGTATCAGGGATTACAGGTATGTTAAGGATTTTGAAACAAACGAATTTACAAAATGGCTTGAGGAACAGACCAACATTGATTTAAACTTTGTCACATTCCCGACATCAAACCATATTGAAAAGTTCAGACTTCTGGTTGCGTCCGAATCGCAGCTTCCCGATATTCTGATTAACTTCGGTCTCGGTAAGGTTGAAGTTCTGAAGCTTGGTCAGGACGGTGTATTTCTTAATCTGAAGAATATGATTGAGCATGACGGCTATTACATAGATGAAATGTTCAAAATTGCAAAAGAACCCGAATTTCTTAAAAAGTCTATGACCGCATATGACGGAGGTATGTATTTTGTACCGTCATACATTGAGCAGCCGGGCAACGACTACGGAAGAAAAGCATTTATAAACAAGACATGGCTTGATAAGCTTGGACTTGAAATGCCGGAGACAACCGAGGATCTTGAAAAGGTGCTGACAGCATTTAAGGAAAAGGATCCCAACGGCAACGGCAAGGCAGACGAAATCGGTATCACGGGTTCAAAGAACGGCTGGAATGAATCTGTTGTTCCGTTCCTGATGAATTCGTTTATTTATGATGACGCTCAGGACAGAATGCAGGTTAAAAACGGAAAGGTATCGCCGATATACACAACCGAGGAATGGAGAGACGGACTTCGCTACATACACTCTCTTGCCGAAAAGGGACTTTTTGACACTCAATGCTTCACGCAGGATTCTTCAACACTCAAAACACTGGCACAGAATCCCGAGGGAAGCTTGCTGGGCGCAGTTACAACAGGCTCACCCGACGCACTGTTCGGAGTCGGAAACGAGAGACTCGGCGAATATGCGGCACTTCCGCCGCTCAAAGGTCCGAAAGGCGTGGCTTATGCAATTAAGGAACAGGGCGGTGCAAATGACGGCGGTATAATAACGCGCGACTGCAAAAATCCTCTTGCAGCATTCAGACTTCTTGATTTCATGCTTTCGGAGGAGGCATCGCTCAGAGCAAGATACGGAGTTCCGGGCGTTGACTGGAAGGAAGCGGAAGAGGGCGACATCGGCATATTTGAGGAATCACTCGGCGTAAAACCGAGAATCAGAGCAATACTTCCGTATATGTCCGTTCAGAATTCACACTGGTATGCTCAGAATCCGCAGTTCAGAAACTATGAAATTGCAAACGGCATTGTGTGGGACGGCAACGAGCTTGACGGCGAATACTTTAAGGCAAAAGCACTTGAAGCATATATCGGAAAAGAGCCTAAGGAAAGAGTGAGAGGTCTTTCGCTCTCGGCAGACCGGAATGAGGAATATTCAACTCTGGCGGCGGAAATCAAGTCATATTTGTCCGAGTGTACATCAATGTTTATTATCGGCAAAATGGATATTGACAAGGATTGGGATACGTATATAAAGACATTAAATAACCTTGGAATTGACAGATATGTCGAGATTATTCAGGAGGGTTATGACAATTTCAACAAATAAAGACCCGGGAAGGATATGATTAAATGCATACGAAAAGCGCGGCAGGACAGGTTAATGTTCCTGAACTGAAAAGGAAAAGCGTTTGGACAAAAATGAAAAAGGCGTGGCAGCTGTATTTACTGCTGCTGCTGCCTGTTATATACATTATAGTATTCAAGTATGTGCCTATGGCAGGTATAATTATTGCATTCAAAAAGTATACGCCGAGCGGCGGTATTTTCGGCAGTGAATGGGTGGGCTTATACCAGATTAAAAAGCTGATAAACTCCTATCAGTTCATGAGAATATTTAAAAATACAATAGTGCTGGCATTATACAGCCTGATTGCCGGATTTCCCGTTGCGGTTATATTTGCACTTCTTCTGAATACAACCACAAATCTGAGATTTAAAAAGACAGTTCAGATGGTGACATATCTGCCGCACTTTATATCGGTGGTTGTTATGGTTGGTATTCTGACACAGATGTTCAACGTCAGAATAGGTCTTTACGGAACAGCGGCGCGTATGCTTGGGATTGAGCCGAAGGACGTGCTCGGTATGCCGGAGGCGTTCAGACATCTTTATGTCTGGTCGGGTACATGGCAGAATATGGGCTGGGGAACAATACTGTATCTTTCGGTTCTGTCATCGGTTGATATGTGTCTGCATGAGGCGGCTATAATTGACGGCGCGTCAAGATTCAGGCGTATCATACATATTGATATTCCGGCAATACTTCCGACGGTTGTCATTGTGCTGATAATGAGATGCGGTCAGATTATGGGTGTCGGCTTTGAAAAGGTATTCCTTCTTCAGAATTCACTCAATCAGTCAACAAGTGAGGTTATCGCAACCTATTCATACAAGGTTGGACTTGTGAACGGCGGCGGAGATTTCTCATATTCAACAGCTATCGGACTTTTTAACTCGGTTATCAATTTCGTTCTTCTGATGATTGTTAATTTCATCAGTAAAAAAATATCCGACACAAGTTTATTCTAAGGGGAGGTATTGTTTATGCGTAAAAATAAAAATGAAATTAAAAGTCTGCCCTCAGATAGGCTGCTGAATGTTGTTGTTAATATATTTCTGTTTGCAGCTCTGATTATAGTTGCAGTTCCAATGCTGAACATAATAGCGTCGTCGCTGTCATCAAGCGAAGCGGTTGTGTCAGGCAGAGTGTTCATCTGGCCCGTTAATGCATCTTTGAACGGATATAAATCTGTGCTTCAGGAAAAGTCCGTTATGGTGGGATATTACAACACGTTAATTTATACGGTTTTCGGAACAGTCATAAACATTTTCTTCACGCTGATTGCGGCATATCCTCTTTCAAGAGATGATTTGCCGGGCAAGCCGTGGCTGATGTTTCTGTTCACGTTCACAATGATGTTTGGCGGAGGTCTGATACCGACATACCTTCTCAACAAGAGCCTTGGGCTTGTGAACAACCGTCTTGTGATGATGATACCGAATGCAATATCGGTGTATAATATGACGGTTGTGATTACCTACTTTAAAAATTCCATACCCGGTGAGCTTTTGGAGGCGGCGCACATAGACGGCTGCTCGGACATCAAGTATTTTTGCAGGATTGCAGTGCCGCTTGCAAAACCCGTTATAGCGGTTATAACATTGTATTATGCGGTGGGACACTGGAATGCGTTCTTTGACGCCATGATTTATCTTAATGAAAAATCAAAGTATCCCTTGTCAATCGCGTTAAGAGATATTCTCGTTTCGAGTAAATTCATGGCAGAGGGAGCAAGCTATGAAACACTTCAGGCAACCTCCCAGAGCAGCGAAGAGGTGCTGAAATATTCCTTGATCATAGTTTCGAGCTTGCCTGTTTGGTGCGCATATCCGTTTGTGCAGAGATATTTTGTTAAGGGTGTTATGCTCGGCTCAATTAAAGGATAATTACGGGGGAGGGAAACCGCATGAAAAAACTAAAAGACGCTGTGCTTTTTGCCGCAGTGGTGACGGCTTTGACGGTGAGCGCGTCGGCGGCGGATTATGATTTGAAGCACATGAGCTTTGAGAACGGAACTGACGGCTTGGGTATCGTATGCAGCAGCAATGATATGCGAATGCCTGCATTATACAGCTCGGACGATGTGGCTGCGGACGGAGAAAAATCCGCGGAGCTGGTTGTGGGAAGCACGGCGGCAGGCGATGAGTATCAGGGCGTTGTGCTTGGAAGAAAGCACAGGTCTGAAAAAAATGCTCTCTATATTACGAAAGCAAAGCTTTATACCGATGAATCCGGAGTTAAGGCGCGTGTTTTATTAATGAACGGTTCAAAGGTTATAAGAAAATCAGACGAATATGCGTTGGATAGCGGAAGCTGGAGCTATATCTGCGACACATGGCTGTGTGACAGGGAGTGCAGTAATCTGTCTGTCAGAATCGCTTTTTACAACGTCTCCAAAAATGCAAGCGTATATCTTGACGATGTCAGCTGCTATACAGACATGCTGCTCTCAAACGGCCTTGAAAGCAGTCATGAGGAATGGCAGAAAACGGAGGGCTTGACAACGGAGATTTCAGCCGACAGGTGTGTCAAGGGGGCGAAGTCTCTGAAAATCACCGTGCAGCCGGAAATATTATCCGAAGGTGCGGCAATATGGCAAAACGTATCAAAATCAAAGACAGACAGTGAAAAGAATGTTGTTTCGGCGTATGTATACAGCGAAGCCGATGAAGTGTATGCACAGCTGTATATTGAAAACGCACCTCAGTTTTCTCAGAGCACGGCACTGAAAAGGGGCTGGAACTATATTCAGACAATATTTGACACGGCGGATATTTCGGCACAGGAATTAACCGTAAAGCTCAGGCTTCAGGGTGAAGCTGACGGCGCGGCTGATTTTTATATTGACGAATTCAGAATAAGAGATGAAAAGTCGATTGTATACGCGGAAAAATCGTCCGATGAGGAAAGCCTCATCATATCGGGCGCATTGCGCAGCGGCAGTGAAGGCGGCAGCGTGACGGTGAGCGTTATTGACGCCGAAACGGGGACAGCCGTTCTTTCGGGCAGTGCAGAGGTTATGTCAGACGGCACATACACAAAAGCTTTTTCCCTTGAAGGAATAAGCGAAGCCAGAATGTCAATGCTCATAAAAATTGACGGTGCGGCATTCTATGAGGAGTATGACAATGAAATCATAGGAAGCTATGAGTATGTGAACAGCGGAATGATTGACGGCTATCTTTCACAGATTGACCGCGCACCGAGTGCGGAAGCCGTAAAAGCACTCATGACCTCTCCGGCAGTGATCAATGCACTCAATCTGAATGCGATAGACGTTTACAGAAATAATCCGAATCCCGACGTTGTATATAAAATCGTATATGAAGCGTCCATAGGCTCAATCGAAGATTTGGAGGCTGCGGTCAGGGTTGGTTCGGCTCTTGACACAATCAACGGAGCAAGAGGAAGATTCATTGAAATGCTGGATACGTTTAAGTCTGAGCTTAAACTCAGTGAGGCGGCTGCATATGAAAGACTGTACAGCACAGTTGACAAAGCCGCACTCACATCAAGCTTCTATGAAAAAACCGAAAAGATTGACAGCCTTGCAAAGTTTAAGACTCGAATCAACGAAGCTGTGATTAAGACTGTTATAAGAACACACACTCTCTATTCGCAGACAATGGAAACGCTCAGGGAATATGACGGGGAAATTGGCTTGGATTTCACTGCATATGATAACCTCACAGACGAGAACAAGAAATATTCCGTTGCAGTGGATTTTGCAAAATATGCAGTGGAATGCAAGGATTTAGCACTGCTTCAGGCAAAGCTCAATGAACTTCTCAATCCCTCCAACCCCGGCGGCGGAGGAAACGGCGGCGGCTCAGGTTCAGGCTCCGGCTCCGGCGGAGGCGGATTTTCCGTCGGACTTCCTGCTTCAAATTCAAATTCAAATAATACAAGCACCGCAGACGATGAGCTGTTCAATGACCTCAGCGGCTTTGAATGGGCTGAGGTGAGCATAAACCTTCTTGCGGAGCGCGGCATAATCAGCAAGGCGGAGGATAAAAAATACAGACCCGATGACAGCATAAAACGAGAAGAATTTTCAAAACTGATTGCAGAGGCTTTTGAATTTGAAAAAGGCAGCGGCTCTGTGTTTTCGGACGTTGACGGTGATATGTGGTATGCAGGGTATATCGGCGGTCTTGCGGAATCGGGCATATTAACGGGTCATGATGACGGAAGCTTCGGTGTTGGTGAGGAAATCACAAGGCAAGATGTTTGCGTCATACTCCGCAGAGCGGCAGATAAAAAGTCATTCGGCTTTGAAAGCAAATATCCCGGCAAGCAGTTCAGTGACGGCGGTCTGATTGATGAATATGCAAAAGAGGCGGTCATAACAATGACACAGGCAGGATTTGTAAATGGCTATGAGGACGGAAGTTTCAGACCGAACGCGCATATCACAAGAGCGGAGGCGGCAGTGCTGCTCGCAAGGATAATTGCGGCATTTGAGGGGTAAATCGTTGGAGTATACGAAAGGAGAGTGTTTAATATGAACAACAAGCCAAGACTTGTTATGAGCCTTTTTCTGACACTTGCGGTTTTGATTTCTCCGATATATGCGGCAGAAACGCAGGAGCAGACAGACATCAGCGCATATACCGAAAGGATTGAAAGACTCTGCGGCTTGGGAATTGCGAACATTGACACGGAAAGCTTTGAACCGGACAAGACGCTGACAAGAGCCGAGTTTGCGCGTATGGCAGGCGGATTTTTCGACACCGAAAGTGTCATATACGGCGGCACGGTCTTTTCAGATGTGTCTGATGATGAAAAGGGCATTCTGACTCTTGCGTCGCTTGGAATTATCAGCGGTTACGGAGACGGCAGCTTTGGTTCTGATGATGAGCTTTCTGTCGAAAATGCATTGAAAATTGCAATGTCAATGCTTGGCTATGATGAGTATGTGAAGGTTCTTGGCGGCGGAAGCACCGAATATCTGTTTCAGGCAAAGCGCATCGGGCTGACGTCGGGTATGGGCGGCTTGAATATATACAGTTCGATGACATGGGGCGACGCTGTGATACTTCTGGACAATATTATTGATACAGATGTTCTTGAGGCAAAGGTTTTCAGCAGCAAGCTCAATTATACGGCAGTGAAGGGAGAGACTCTTCTCGCAATATACAGGGATATTTATTCTGCACGGGGGATAATGTGTGCGAATGAATTTACGTCTCTGAACAGTGAAAACGGAACAGGCGAGGGCTGGGTTAAAATCGGCAGCTCCGTATACAGCACGGAAAGCTCCGTTGACGGTTTTCTCGGCTATGAACTGGACGCGTGGTATCGGGAAACTGACGGAATTAAGACGCTTGTTTTCGCTCAGCCGACATCAAGGAATAAGACCCTGACCGTTAAAGCGAAGGATATTACGGATTTCAGCAGAGGAACTCTGACCTATTTTGACAAGGAACAGCGTTCGGAGCAAAGACTCAGCTTTGAGGGCAACGTAATTGTCAACGGCGTATATCAGAGCAGCTATGCGGACAGTGATTTCAGACCCGAAAAAGGAAGCGTATCGTTTATTGACACAAATTCCGACGGCGAATATGAAACAATCATAATAACCAGAATTACAACGGCGGTTGCAGGCAGCATAGCAGCCAAGGACGAGATTATATATGATAAGTATTCAAAGGCAAAGGTTTATGAATCGGACGACAAAGACAGAAGGACTGTCCGTGACAATTACGGCACGAAAAAGGAGTTTGCTGACATTAAAGAAGGCGATGTGCTTGAATTTATCATATCCCGCAAGACCGACAAGAGACGTGTGGAAATAACAATATGCACGGATATTGTCACATCTGCCGTCACGTCACTGAACAAGAGCGGCAGCGATGCGAGTGCTGTGCTCGGGACAGATGAATATGCATTGTCGGAATATATGAAAAACTGCATTAAGAACAACTATTTTGCAGAACCGTCACCGGGAGACACATATGCTTTTCATTTCAGCTCCGACGGTGAAATTGTATATTTCGCAGCCGACAAAAACACGGAGCTGCGGTATGCATATATAATGGAGATTGGTGCTGAAAAGGACAGCTTCAATCAGGAACCGGTCATTCTGCTGCTCGACCAGGGCGGAGAACAGCTCACGCTGTCAGTGGCGGATTCATTCAGACTGGATAGTGTCAGCATGAAAAAACAGAAGGCTGTTTTAAGTGATATGCGTGACGCAATGCTGGGTGAGGTTGTAAAATACAAAATGAATATCCGCGGCGAAATCACGCTTATTGACACGAAAAACGGCGACCCTGCCGTGGAAGCAGCCGACAGCATTAAAAGGCTGAACAGCGTTGAGGGAACATTCCGCAAGCTGAAAACAGGCAGCACCATAAACGGCAAGCTTATGATTGCAAACAACCCGATTGTTTTCGCAATTCCTTCAAGCAGAAGCCGTGCATACGGAATCAGGGAATATTACCGTGTGGTCAGCATAAGTAATGCGGTTTCCAGCCACCCGTACAATGTCACCGGATATAACGGCACAGGCTCTGAAATGTTTGCAGATGTGATTCTGGTGAAAAATGACGATCAGAATATTGCGGCAAAGGACTTTGACAATCACCCGATGTATGTGAATGCAGTTTCCTCAACAAGGGACAGCGAAGGAAACACCTGTCTTGAAATTGAAGGGTTTCTGAAGGGGGCAAAGCAGACAATAGTCGGCTATGATTATTATGACGGCACAAGAACAATCAATCCGGGCGACATTCTGGACGTCAGAGCGTCGGTCAACGGAAAATATGAGTTCGGCGGTCCGGGAATTTCAAAGTTTTATATTGATTATGAGAATGGCAGAACTCCCGAGTTCCTTTATACGGGCATAGGCGGATATACACAGTCATATCTGTTCAGATGGATGGCGGTGAACAAAAACGAGGACGGTTATTTGAGGCTTTCCGCACTTGACGCGGTTGATGACAGCGCAACATTTGAATATTTTGACACGGCAGACGCGGCAATTTACATTTATGACAGCAAAAATGAAAAATTCAGCGAGGGCAGCGTCGGCGATATAGTTTCATATGAGACAAATCCGTCGGAATATTCAAGAGCATTTGTTGCCGCAACAAGCGGTCAGGCGTATATAGCGGTTTACACATATTAAACGGGAGGGTGATTAAATGAAAACAAAACAGATATTTTCCCTCATTTTTGCTGCGGTGATGATTTTCTCGGAGATACAGCCGATGGCAAAGGACGCGCCTGATTATGAGATTGCCGAATCCTTTGAAGCAATTGACGCGGCAGGTCTTGCGGAGGGCTGCACTGCGTCGGCTGCCGACACTGCAAAGGACGGCAAAGCGGCGGTTATGATTACGGACAGAGAAAGCTTTGAAAGCGGTTTTGTATATGAGCTTAAAAATGTTCCGCCAAATTCACGGAATGAAGTCGGCGTGTGGGTTAAGCTTTCGGCAGGAAGGGAAAAATTCCGTCTCATTGCGGAGTTTGAATCGGGCGGCAGCACGGTTCGGGGTTCAATCGGAGAAAAAGATGTCATGGCAGGCAGCTGGGTTTATGTTTCGGGAAAGCTTTCAACGCTTTTCAAAAAGGTTAACGGAAACATAAAGCTTAAGATAGAAACCGCTCCGCTGAACGGTCAGACAGAACCGTCGGACTATGCGGTTGACGCACTGAGCCTTGTGTCTGACAAAGCGTCCGAGGCGGATATGGTTGATGATGTTCCGTCAATTAAGCATGACGGCAACTATACCGTGAGAGTTGCATTTGATAATATGTCGGACGGCGGATTCATTGCACAGGGACAGCCTACACTGGCGGTTACAGATGAGGTGCTTCCGCACACGGGCAAGTATTGCTTTAAGGTCAGCGGCAGAGCGGCAAGCTGGCATACGACCTTAATTAACATTGATGACATTCCCGAAAATGCGGCGGCAACGGTTTCGGTTTGGGTGAGAACACCTGCCGGTGCAGGCATAAAAAATTTCGGTGTTCAGATTATGGGACTGACGAGCAGTGCAAAAACAATTGCTTCAGCCTCTGTTAATGAAGATACATGGACGAAGCTGACAGGCGGATTTTCGCTCAGGGGCATAACAAAGGCGGGCGAGCTGAAGCTTCAGATTATAACGGGTGAGTCAAGCACAGCAACGTCATTCACGGATTTCTATATTGACGATTTTCTTTTGACCACAGATGTTCCGGGTGTTATGAAGGACGATATGCTCCTTTCGGCGGACGATGAGGTCAGAGATGAAAATGTTTCGGACACACCCTACAGGGAATCCATCACACCTGTTGATATTGAGCAGGATATAGTTTCGCTGAAGTACGCAATGGAGCCGTATTTCAAGGTGGGTGCTTCCTTCACAAACGACAGAATCAAAAATGAAAACCATAACAAGCTTTTCTTAAAGCATTTTGACGTGGCAACTCCTGAAGGACCGTTTCATATGTCGGCTGTCAGAAACACGGACGGTACATATGATTTCACCGAAGCGGACAAATTCATGGACTATTGCATGAAAAACGGCATAGAGGTCATCGGTCACTGTCTCGTCTGGGATCATGCGGCACAGAAGAAATATCTTTTAAACCCTGACGGTTCATATATCAGCCGCGAAGAGGCAATTGCACTCATTGAGGATCACATCAAAACCATGGCGGAGCATTTTAACGATCCCTCAAAGGGGTGGAAAATCCGCGGCTGGGACGTTGTCAACGAAGCGGTGCTTGACACGCGCGTTGATGAGCTGAAGGATTATGCAGGCTATTCAACCATTCTCGGTGAGGATTATATATACTATGCATTCAAGTTTGCCGAAAAGTATATGCCGGGACAGGAGCTATACTACAATGACTACGGACTGTTAAATGACGTGAAGCGCGAGAGCGTGTATAACCTCATAAAAAGAATGAAGGAACGCGGCTGCCGTATTGACGCAATCGGAATGCAGTCGCACTACAGTCTGGATTTTGACCCGTATAAGGTTCGTCATTCCATAGAAAAATTCAAGTCTCTCGGCGTGAGACTTGAAATAACGGAGCTTGACATAAGCGTATATACAACGGCTCAGATGAAAGCCAAAAAACCTCTTTACGACAAGGGAATCTTAAAGACGGTGGAGGATTTGCAGACATGGGAATATTACGAAATGTTTGAAATCTATCGCGAATACAGCGATATAATCAACAGAGTCACGCTTTGGGGCGTATATGACGGGCGTTCCTTCAGAAACAGCAAGGAGTTTAACAAGGTTGACTATCCGCTGTTGTTTGACAGGGAATATAAGGCAAAGGACAGCTTTTGGGCAATTGTAAATCCCGAGGAATATGAAAAGGCAACGGGTCTTGACGAAGAGTATAAGAAACCAAAAATGTATCTTGCGGATAAGAAGCTTGACATCGGCGAGGAGGATTTTCAGGTTATTGACGGTGTTTTATATGCGCCGATACGCAAGGCTTTTGACCAGATGGGCATTCGGCTTGCATACAGCGACGCCGCAAAGGAGGTCACAGTCATCAAGAACGGAAAAATGCTCACTCTTGCTGAGAAAAGCCGCAGCGGTGCGCTTGATTTTGAGCCTGTTGAAATTGAAGGGGCACTCAAATACAATGAAAACGGTGAAATTATTGTACCGATTGACAGCGTTCTGAAGCTTCTCGGCTACACAACAAGGTGGAACGCAAAGAGAAACACTCTGTTTGTTTATAACATTTAAGAAAGGAGGTGCGCTGAATAATGAAAATGATGAAAAAAGTTTTAACCTCAATGCTGTGTGCGGCTTTGACGGTCAGCTCCGCGGCATTTGCGGCAGGTGAATTTCTGATAGACAGTTTTAATATGGAAAAGGGGCTTAAAAACTGTCCGTATCATTTCACAAACGGAGAGGGGCTTTCAGACTGGACAAAATTTGGCGGCAGCGGTTCGATTGACAGCGGAAATGTGGGCGCATTGAAGGTTAATTACGAAAGCAACGGGTCAACAAAATGGACATGTATATACACTCAGCTCAGTGACGGAAATTTCACTGCCGATGATATGGGCACATACAAAATAACATACAAGATTAAAACAGAAACCGATAAATACAGCGGTGCGTCACTCAGCCCGAACCAATGGTCAAGAAAGGTATACGCAACAATGCCGAAGCTGGATAATCCCGACGCGGACGGCTGGACGACAATTGAGCAGGAGCTGACCATTGATAATTCAAATAAGAGCGCGTTCAGCGGCAAGCCTGTCATTCTGATGCTGGTTGTTGCCGAAAGCTCAAACACACAAAACGATGTTCTCGATGCTTTCGTGTTTGAAATGGACGATATTGTTGTGACAAAAGAGGACACAAGCGGCACAATTTCGGGAAAATATATTGTCACTCCGAAGCTTTTGCCGAAAACGGTTATGAGCGAAGGAACATTCGGAGTGAGCGCAGATATATATGCCGACGGAAGCACATTTGTCACAGAAAGCCTTCTTGACAGCTTCGGCTATAACATCGTTCCGCAGTTTTCGGTGAATCTGGGCGAGAGCGTGTTCGACGCGGAACTCTACATCACCGAGGATTCCGAGGAGGCATCGGACAAGGTCAAGCTGAAAAGATTTTTCAGGAACGGTCAGAATCTCATTTCAGACAGCGGTTTTGAAAGTTCTGACAGCCTTTGGACGGGCGGCAGCGTGACGTCCGCACAGGCAAGAACGGGGAGCAAAGCTCTTGAGACTGCTGCAAACGGCTCAATATGCTATGATGATTCAACTGAGCTGTTAAAGGCATTCGGACAGGGGGAATATCTCCTTGAAGCATGGGTATACAGCAGTGAGCCTTGCACGGTTTCGGCAGAAAATCTTTCTGAAGGTGAGTCTTGGGAGGTGCAGAGCGGTGAATGGACATATGTTTCGTTTCAGCTCTCATCGTCAGAAATATCATCGGACGGAAAAAGCTTTTCGGTGAAGCTTAACACCGAATCGACAGCTGCGGTATATTTCGACAATATAACATTGAAAAAGATACTCGACTATTAGGAGGGAAAATTTATGAAAAGAATAATTATTTTTGGAGTTATTGCAGCAATTCTCTGCTCAATGAGCATGGTGTGCAGCGCGGCGGTGAGCGATAACTGGATTCTGAACGGAAGCTATGACGGAACAGGCAGTATGCCTCAATTCGGCAATACGAAAACACAAGATTGCAAAGTGGCAGAGGGCGAAGGAAGAACGGGTGATGCATGGAAAATGCTGTGCGGCAAAAGCGGCTCTTATAATACTTATGCTTGGACATTATCCTATACATGCGGTAAAAATTTAACATTGAACAATACTTATATTTTCAGCTTTTGGGCAAAGGCTTCAACGGCAGGAACAATCGAGCTTCGTTCCAATAACTTTAATTTCGATGTTATAAAGGAAGACGGCACTTCCACAAACGCGAACAAGCAGACCAAGCTTACACTTGGCACAGAATACACTTTGCAAACGGTTAAGTTTAAAGTTAATGATGTGACTATAAAAGATGGAACACAGAGTAATAGTCAGTTGAGTTTCTATCTCGGCTCAAAAAACGGTTATGTAATGAGCACTGACGACACACCGGCATATGTCTGGGTTGATGATGTGTCTTTGGTTGAAGAAACAGCAGATCCAACAGTTGCAATCACTGCCAAGAACGGTGATTCGGAAGATGTGACGGAAAGCTATGTCTGCGGCAGCGCGGACGGAACTGTTCAGCCCCTCACATCAATCAGTGCAGCGGTAAATGACGGTCACACGGGTGCGGTTTTAATTATGGCATACTACGATGCAAACGGCATATTGAAGAATGCGGACTCAGCTGTTGTCGGCTCTGATACGGCAAGCTTTTCGGAAATCACAACCAAAGCGGGAGGAAAATTCAAGTTCTACATTTTTGAGAACGGAACAATCAAGCCTCTTTCCGAAAAAACAGAAGTGACAGTTGTCAGCCAATAATCGGGGAGTGAATTGTGATGAGGCAGGTTGCAAAAAGAATAATCGCGGCGGCAGCAGCAATGTTGCTGCCCGCCACGGGCGTGTTCTCGGCGGACGCAGAGAAAAAGACAGCCCAAATTCCATACGGAACGGCTCATATTGACGGAGTGAAGGACGAAATATACACCCTTTCGCCAAAGCTGACAACAGATGTTTTTCAGCTCGGCGGAGACGGCACAAGCAAAGCAGTGTGCAGTGTTTTGTGGAATGATTTCGGACTCAGCATATTTGCGGAGATAACGGAAGCCACACCCGATTCAAGCTCCACAACCCTTTCCGACAGAGATTCACTGGAGATTTTTATTGACGAAAACAACGCAAGAACCGAAAATGCCGACAATGATGACGCGCAGTATCGTGTTGGTTATGACGGAACAAAATCCTGCGGAATGAAGGCGGACGGTGTTGATTCGTTTATGGGTGTTTCGGTGCAGACGGAGACGGGATATAATGTTGAAATGTATATTCCGTTTAAAAACTCGAGACACAAGACAGGCGATGTCATGGGC